>CAKZKB010000139.1 GCA_937121005.1 uncultured cyanobacterium
TATGTTACATTTGGTTAAGATTCTGAAATTAAGATGTCATTATAGGTAGGGATAACAAGTCTAACACATCGAGAACCCGGATCCTCATCCCTCGAATACAAGGACGACCTCCGCACTGCTTTGGATTGACGGTAAGTCGATCGAGTAAGTTTGACATATAGATTGCTTTAGAAATGAGCGCGATCGACAGGGAAAGTACACTCACAAATGCGAGACGATTGGCTTTTTCTGGCGAGGTTCCACTCGCTGGATAATTTCATCTCGTGTTGGTAGTGTTTTGAGATCGTACATCGCCTGAAGATTGAGCCAAGAAACTGCATCTCCCCCAAAATAACGAGCCAAACGTTCGGCAGTATCGGCGGTAATCGATCGCCGTTCTGCTAAAATTTCGTCAATGTCGGTAGTCGGTAAATCTAATGCTGAGGCGAGCTCGTTAGAACTCATATCGAGAGGAACGAGAAAATCTTCGCGGAGAATTTCTCCTGGATGTACGGGACGCATTTTATTAGTTAGGCGGTTCATAATTCTCATTCAGTGATAATCAACAATTTCAACATTGACAGGCCCATTTTCCCACGAAAAGCAAATTCGGAACTGAGCATTAATGCGAATACTATATTGTCCTTTGCGATCGCCTTTTAAGGCTTCGAGTTGATTCCCAGGCGGGGAACGGAGAAATTCTAGGCTTTCTGCGGCATCAAGTTGAGTGAGTTTGCGAATGGCAACATTTTTGAAGCCTCTAAAACGAGACGGATCGCCGCCTTCAAAAAGGGATCGGGTGTACTTACATTTGAACGATCGAATCATCCCCACTAGCAACAATCGGCTTAATACATTTTAACCCAAAACATCACTTGCTGGAATTCCTTTTGTTCGATCGCCTTTAAATGCGTCGAGTCGTTTCTGGGCTTCATCTAGCCAAATAGCGTCGATTTGACTGTCTGGGCGATCGAGACTAGCCGCAATAATATCTAACAGTCTCGCCCTTTCAATGGGCGAAAGTTGTAAAATGCTCTCAACAAGTGCTTTATTCATTTGAATAATTCTTGTTTCAATCCCTAAAAGGGATTATAGCAGGTTGAGACCTTCTCCTCATTTATTGTTCGGCAACCCGAGCGATGCCGGGGTTTCAATCCCTAAAAGGGATTATAGCAGGTTGAGACATGGGTTTTTCGATGCTATCGAAATCGCCAGCGCTGGTTTCAATCCCTAAAAGGGATTATAGCAGGTTGAGACTAATAAAAAATAAAAAGGAACTCCATGATTCTATTTGTTTCAATCCCTAAAAGGGATTATAGCAGGTTGAGACCGCAGGCGGCTGAAACCCTGTTGTTCTGAGGTTTTCAAGGTTCGATCGCGCGGATGTCAGCAAACTGACCTCCCACTGCTTATAGAATAGCACCTGTTTCGCGCAGTGGCAACCCCCAAATCCCTTTATTTTCCGACATTTGAGAGATTTGCGCGAACCTCCGCAGCCGATCGCGGTGCTGAAACCCTTTCCTACAAAGCCATTCAGGGCGTTTTTTCCCAATCCTGTTTTCTACAACTACCCATCCGCGCGATCGCCGATTGTCCCCAATTCGCCACCCGCCCCAAAGTATGTTACATTTGGTTAAGATTCTGAAATTAAGATGTCATTATAGGTAGGGATAAACCGATGAAATCTCCTTGGCGAGTCATTTTACTGTGGGCGCTGCCCGCATTGGTGATAGGCTTTTTCCTGTGGCAAGGCGCGTTTGCGTCTGCTGGACTGCCCGGTGGTAGCAACACGGCGGCCACGCGCATGAGTTACGGACGCTTTTTAGATTACCTGAATAGCGATCGCATTGAGTCAGTGGATCTGTACGAAGGCGGCCGCACCGCGATCGTCCAAGCCACCGATCCGGAACTGGACAACCGACTGCAACGGTTGCGAGTGGACTTACCCGCTAGCGATCCCGAACTCATTACCCGCTTGCGGGAGTCGAATATCGACTTCGACTCGCACCCGGTGCAAAATGAAGGGGCAATTTGGGGACTGTTGGGCAATCTCATTTTCCCCTTGTTGCTGATCGTGGGTTTGTTTTTCCTCTTCCGGCGATCGAACAATGTCGCTGGCGGCCCCGGTCAAGCCATGAACTTCGGCAAATCTAAGGCCCGCTTCCAAATGGAAGCCCAAACCGGGGTCATGTTTGAAGACGTGGCCGGGATCGAGGAAGCCAAAGAAGAACTGCAAGAAGTGGTGACATTTCTGAAAAAACCGGAACGGTTCACCGCCGTTGGGGCCCGCATTCCTAAAGGGGTGTTGCTGGTGGGACAACCGGGAACGGGTAAAACCTTGCTGGCCAAAGCGATCGCGGGTGAAGCTGGCGTTCCCTTCTTCAGCATTTCGGGTTCTGAATTCGTGGAAATGTTTGTCGGCGTGGGTGCGTCTCGCGTCCGGGATCTGTTCAAAAAAGCCAAAGAAAACGCCCCTTGCATCGTGTTTATCGACGAGATCGACGCGGTGGGACGGCAACGCGGGGCCGGGATCGGCGGCGGAAACGACGAACGGGAACAAACCCTCAACCAGTTGCTAACCGAAATGGACGGGTTTGAAGGCAATACGGGCATCATTATTATCGCTGCCACCAACCGCCCGGACGTTCTCGACTTGGCCCTGCTGCGGCCGGGACGTTTCGATCGCCAAATTACAGTGGACGCGCCGGATATTAAAGGTCGCTTAGAAATTTTAGAAGTCCACGCCCGCGACAAAAAACTGTCGGAGGAGATTTCTTTAGACGCGATCGCCCGCCGGACTCCCGGTTTTACGGGGGCGGATCTGGCCAACTTGCTGAACGAGGCGGCTATTCTTACGGCCCGGCGGCGCAAGGAAGCGATTACCATGGCCGAAATTAACGATGCGGTCGATCGCGTTGTGGCGGGTATGGAAGGTACGCCGTTGGTTGATGGGAAAAGCAAGCGCCTGATCGCCTATCACGAATTGGGACACGCGATCGTCGGGACGCTGTTGAAACATCACGATCCGGTACAGAAGGTGACGCTGGTGCCTCGGGGACAGGCGCGGGGTCTGACTTGGTTTACGCCGTCGGAAGACCAAACCCTGATTTCTAAGGCCCAAATTGAAGCCCGCATTACGGGGGCCTTGGGCGGTCGGGCGGCCGAAGATGTGATTTTTGGCGATGCGGAAGTCACCACTGGGGCCGGAAACGATTTGCAACAAGTGACGGGAATGGCCCGACAAATGGTGACGCGGTTCGGAATGTCGGAACTGGGGCCGTTGTCGTTGGAAGGTCAGTCGTCTGAGGTGTTTTTGGGTCGCGACTTGATGACGCGATCGGAGTATTCCGACGAAATTGCTTCCCGCGTGGACGCGCAGGTGAAGGCGATCGTCGAGGGATGCTATAACAATGCCAAGCAAATTATCCGCGACCAGCGCACGGTTCTCGATCGTCTGGCGGATCTGTTAATCGATAAGGAGACGATCGACGGTGAGGAATTCCGCCGCATTGTTTCTGAATATGCGGACGTACCGGAGAAGGAACAAGAACGCTTGTCGATTTAGTTTTAGTATCCTGTAGGGGCGATTCGCGAATCGCCCCTACACAGAACCCCGATCGCGCGATC
>CAKZKB010000140.1 GCA_937121005.1 uncultured cyanobacterium
CGTGGGGGAGAACGGACTGAGTATGTTTGGGACGATCGCGATCGTTTGGTTTCCTCTACCACTGTTGATGGCGATGTCATTACTTACACTTACGATGACAATAACATCCGAGTCAGCCAAACGGTAAACGGGGTGACGACTCAGTACATCGTTGATGATAATCGTCCCTATGCTCAAGTTTTAGAAGAATATGTGGACGGTGAGTTACAAGTCCGCTACGTGCATGGTTTGGACTTGATTTCTCAGGAACGGAACGGTGAGGTTTCGGTTTATCTGGTTGATGGTTTGGGTAGCACTCGCATCTTGACGGACATCGACGGGAATGTTACCAATACTTACACTTACGATGCTTTCGGAAATCTGATTCAGTCTAGTGAGGTGGTTGAGAACAATTATCTATTTACAGGAGAGCAATTTGATGCTAGCCTGGAGCAGTATTACTTGCGAGCCAGGTTTTATGACCCCGCTCTAGGACGGTTTACTCGCCGCGATACTTATGAGGGGCGTATTGGCGAGCCTGTTACATTGCATAAATATCTTTACGCCAATGCTAATCCGGTTAACTACGTCGATCCAACAGGCTATTTTTCAATACTTAGTCAAAGGGCTGCTCTATCTATTTTATCGGCTCTTGCAATTGAGGCAGGACGTTCGTTAGTAGCACCATTACCTTTACAAGCTCCTGAAGACTCAACTGATAACTCCGATCCGCTATCATCTCAGCGATTTATCTACGATGCAGGAATTTTGGCCTTTGGAATTTTTTCAGGAACACTTTCAGGACTTAGACCAATTTTCGCGAACGGGAAAAACTTTTTATCTTACTTTGGACGCTTCGGTAGTACCTCATTAGATGATGCGTCACAGTATGTTGCTCCTGGTGTGGGAGCGCTTCTAAGAAATGCCCAAACTCCAAAAGGAGTTTGGATTGCACGAGAAACTTTCCAAGCTCTTGAAACAGTTGCAGGAAAAGCAGCAAAGAAAAAATTTATTAGTGCCTTGCATAAAGGGATTGTAGGTCCTACTAATCAACAAGGTATTAAGATACTACGAGCTCCTGTTAACGGCTACACACATGAGTTAAAGATTAATGGTAGTGCGGCTCGAATTTTAGGAAAATTCGATGCAAATGGAGTTTTGATTTTTGACAATTTTCTACCAAGAGGTTTGCACTAATTTTTTGACCTTGATATAAGGAGTAGTCGCTCATGGATGAACATCTCGATTTAGATTATTTTTTGACAGATCGCTTAATTATCAGCGATCTAGAAAAAGTTTTGAAAGAGGAGGTAGGTGAACTTCCTATCGAATTAGATGACGATCTAGTTTCAATTCCGCTAGGAGTGAAACTAGAAATTGTTTCTAAGAGCTATCGACAATCTACTTATAAAAATGGTTTTTGCAATCACTATGAAGTTCAAGTTGCCATTGGCGGTGTTGCAAAGAAACACTCTAGCATTTTATACCCAAAGTATTGCTTTGCAACCTTGTTTTATACCGACAAAAAGGAACTAATTACGTTAGATTTCCATTCTCAAATGAGATAAACTAATAGAGGTGATGGCGACATCACCACATTAGTCACGACTTGGGATTACAATGACAACGGAAACATCACCTCCGTTGTCGATCCCGAAGGCGGTTTGACTCAATTTGAATACGACGATAATGGCAATCAAACCGCCATCATCGATCCGTTAGATCGCCGTACCGAACAGCGTTACGATGACAAAAATCAACTCACCGAAACCATTTATCCTGACGATACACCGGACAATTCCGATGACAATCTCCGCACGACAATTGAATACGATGCGGCGGGAAATCAAACCGCAGTTGTCGATTTTGAAGGCAATATTACTGCCTATACTTACAACGAAATTAATCTCCCGACGGGGATGATTCTTCCCGACGAAACCCCAGACAATCCGGACGATAACCTGCGGATTACAGTGGAATACGATCGCGGCGGTCAACTGAAATCATTGGTTAATGAAGCGGGACAACGCACCAATTTTGAATTAGATGATGCGGGTCAGATCGTATTGACCAGTAATTCCCTTGGAGAAGAAACCCGAACCGTTTACGATCCAGCCGGTCGCGAAATCGCCGTCATCGATGCGTTAGGTCGCCGCACTCAGTACGAATACGATGGGGAAGATCGGCTGGTAAAAACCATTTTTACCGATGGTACGGAGTCCGTTATCCAATACGATAACTTCGGGAATGTCATCGCCGAAATAGACCCAGCAGGACGCACGGTTCGCTACGAATACGATGCGCTAGATCGTCTCACTGCGGTCGTCCAAACCCTCGATTCTGTTCCGCTACGAACAGAGTACGATTACGACGAAGCGGGGAATTTAGTCTATCAAAAAGATGCGAACGGAAACGAGACCCAGTTTGGATTTGACGGTTTGGGACGGCAAGTTTCTGTGGTTCGTCCCTTGGGTCAGCGATCGACAACGGTTTACGATTCTTTGGGGAATATTGTCTCGACAACGGATTTCAATGGCACGACGATCGAATTCGATTACGACGATCTAAATCGTTTGGTCTCCCGGAACGTTCTCGGTGAAGATCCATTTGTGGAGTATACTTATACGGGGAACGGTCGCTTAGATTTGGTGACGGACGATCGCGGAGTCACAGACTTCGATTACAACGATCGCGGTCAGTTAATTTCCCGAACCGAACCCGATGGCACGGCGATCGTGTATACTTATAACGATGCGGGTCAGGTGGAGACGGTGACAACTCCCTCGGGAACGGTTCTGTATCGCTATGACGAGTTGAATCGCTTGCAGCAGGTTGTCGGTTTCGAGCCGTCTGAGGTGACAACTTATACCTACAATGAGGTAGGGAATGTGGACACGATAACGCTTCCCAATGGGGTGGTGGAAACGCGAGAATACGACGAATTGAATCGGTTGGTGGGGGTCACGAATACCGCCACCGATGGTACGGTGCTGTCGAGTTATACTTATACTCTGGATGAAGTTGGAAATCGCACCAAGGTTGAGGAGTTGGGTCGGGTTGTGGAGTTTACTTATGACGATTTGTATCGGTTGGTTGGGGAGGAAGTTGGCGATCGCGCGATCGATTATGTTTACGATAACGTGGGAAATCGGTTGTCGGTGACGGATTCGGTTGAGGGGACGACGGTTTATTCTTATGATGGGAACGATCGCCTGGAAACGTCGGTTGAAAATGGCGAGACGACGGTTTACACTTACGACGACAATGGCAATTTGCGCGTGATTGATGTAGAGGGTTCTGCGGAACGGACTGAGTATTTCTGGGATGTGGAAAACCGTTTAGATCGGGTTGTTCTGGTTGAGGAAGATGGCACGAGTCGCAACGTTGAATACGAGTACGATCCCAATGGCATTCGGGTGAGTTCTATTGTCGATGGGGTGGAAACTCGCTACTTGATTGATGGGAATCGGACTTATCCGCAGGTGGCGGAGGAATACGCACCGGATGGTACGACTCAGGTGGCTTACGTTCGCGGTTTGGATTTGATTTCTCAACACCGAGATGGTGAAGATCTATTCTATTTGAATGACGGACATAGTGGGGTTCGTCAGTTAAGCAACGAGTTGGGTATTGTCACTGATACCTATGATTATGATGCTTATGGGAATGTTTTGAATTCCACTGGAACCACTGAAAATAACTATCTCTATCGGGGAGAACAATTCGATCCGAATGTAGATTTACAATACCTACGTGCGCGGTACTACGATCCCGAATTGGGGCGTTTTCCGAGTGTGGATCCCTTTGAAGGACTAATAACAGTACCAATGTCGCGGCATCGGTATCAGTACGGATATGACAATCCCATCCAAAATATGGACCCGACAGGCGCTTTTACAGAAGAGTTTATTGTAGCCAGCCTGATATCTACATTCATTACATCGATTGGATCTACGGCTACTGTGCGATTAGGTCAAGCAGGTGAGTTGCTTTTTGGACAAGGCAAATACTATGAATGGGAAGGCCCCATAGTCACGGCTGGCTACGACATCTCGCTTGTACATCCACCTTTTTTCAGCGTTCCTCTAGAAGGGATGTTTGTGGCAGCATCTACGTGCGGACAGGATGAGATTGTGCGTGGTAGCTGGTTAGTCGTCTCTACCGGGGTAGGATTGAGCGTTCCAAGTCTACCTGTTGGCTTTTCTTTCGGAGAAGCTACACTGTACTCTCCATCTTTCTTGGGGCCAAATTCTGGAGCATTCGCTGGACTTGCTGGTAGCGTTGCTTCGGGTGGCATAGTATACACAAATAGTTACTGGTCGCACGCTTTTTATTTTATGGGTTTTGGTCTGCTGATTTCTACCCCCCCTGCAAATGGTTTGGATGTCGTAACTCCACTTCGACTGGCAGGTGGATTGTCGATTCCCATCTACAATCCACGATATCGGAATGAACCGGCTAACTGTATGCCGTCCTTAGTAAATCTATGAGTTGGAAAAGATTCGAGAAGATTGCTGACTTTATCGCAGTTATGGGAGTGTCTGCTGCTGTTTTATCACTAATCTTGCACTGGGATCAATTACCCGATGACGTTCCTTTTGTTCAAGATGCACACAATTTTCACTATATCGAGAAAGAAACATTAATCGAACTTTGTATATTTTCGGCTATTGTTCATATTGGAATTGGAATTTTAAGTCGATTTCCGGAGCGACTTCTCCCTCCTGGAATTATCACAATTATCACCGATCAAAATCGAGAAGTTCAACTCAAAATTGTTCTTCAGTTCTGCAATTCGGTGAGAATACAGATAGTTTTGATGCTAAACGGGATAATTATAGGAACAATTGCTGTTGCGTTAAATTCAACTAAAGGGATCTATGTTTGGTGTTTCCAGCAGGGCCTAACAGTTGTTTTTCTGATAACATGGATTATTTATCTCTACCGAGCGTATCACAATCGATGATAGAAGAGACAACTTCAACACTGAATAAACGGTTAATCGAGACGACTTATTCCCAAGAGACAAATACAGCAATATTTTTAGCTGTCGTCGCACCGGGTGAAACAGTGGAATCGGTAGACTGGACGCAGGTGGTTTATCCCGATGCAGTTCCGGGGTATTTGTCCGATCGTCCTCGGATGCGGACGGAATACTTGAAAACCGG
>CAKZKB010000141.1 GCA_937121005.1 uncultured cyanobacterium
CTTACGATACCTTCGGTCATTTTTTCCTCTATGGAACGGCATCCGCACTCAGCCATTTGGCTTGCAACCGCCGCAAATTCCGGCTGTTTCGGTGGCAGCTACCATTGGGGCCGGTTTTGTTTTCCATCTTCGCCGTCGCCGAAGAATTGCTACAAGCCTTTATCCCCAATCGATCGTTCAGTTTAATCGACCTAACGGCGGACTTTTGCGGCATTATTCTATTTTACCTGATGGTCAAAAATTGGCGATTTCGCCATTAGACACCCATCATATTAGTACGGGCGATTCGCGAATCGCCCCTACATTGTATCTGTTGCACTTACTTCCAACTGTGCGAAGTTTAGACTTCGATCGCGCCCAACTTCTTCACCGCCGGGCCTTGCACGATATCGCCATCGCAAGTAAACCGAGAACCGTGACAGGGACACTCCCAAGTTTTGTCGCCATCGTGCCAATCGACAACGCAACCTAAGTGAGGACAAATCGGCGAATTTAGGTGAACTTCTCCTTGTTCGTCGCGGTAGGCGGCCACCTTTTCCCCCTCGATCGTCACCAGTTTGCCTTCACCGGGAGCCACATCTTGCAACGAAGTCTTGTCGAGACCCTTAAAGCGATCGCCGATCCAGCGCGTCGCCACATCAAAATTGTTCTTCACAGATTGCCCCGAAACAAACGGCGTGGCCCGCGTCGAGTCGTACAGTTCGGCCCAGGGATTGGGACGACCTAAAATCAAATCCGAGAGCAACATTCCCGATAGGGTTCCTTTGCTCATCCCCCACAAACTAAACCCAGTAGCCACGTAAGTGTGGTTAGAAGCGGGAGTCAACTTACCAATGTAAGGTAGTTTGTCAAAGGAAACAAAATCTTGCGACGACCAGCGATATTGAATCTCTTCGATCCCAAACCGTTGGCGAGCAAATTCCTCTAAACGACTGTAGCCTTGTTCTTCATCATCGACGCTAGCGGTTTTGTGTCCTTCCCCGCCAACAATCAACAAAGTTTGGCCGTTGTGAGGGGTCGTCCGAATCGATCGGTAGTGACGTTCTCCGAGACTGATATACATCCCTTCAGGTGCTTTTTCGGGTTCGATAAAACCGCCAACTAAATAGGAACGCTTCGGGTGCGCTTTGGCAAAGTACAAGCCTTGGTCTAGAATGGGTAAATTGGTGGCAACAATAACATCTTTTGCCGTTAGGTTGCCGCATTCGGTGACAACGCTACAGGGTTCGCCTTCTTCAACAGTTTTGACGCGAGTATTCTCAAAAATATAGCTGCCATTGCCAGGGATTTTATCGGCTAAACTGAGAATATATTTGCGTGGGTGAAATTGCGCTTGGTTGTCGAAGCGAACGGCTCCAGCAATGGGAAACGGGAGGGGAGAATGGCGCACGAAATGAGCCGGAAGTCCGAGGCTGGCAGCAGCTTTATACTCAGCTTCAAGGGTCTCAACGTTGCTTTCAGACTCGCTAAAGGTATAGGCACTGGTGCGAGAAAAATCGCAGTCGATATTTTCTTCTTTCACGAACCGCGCTACTTGTTCGATCGCCGTTTGGTTCGACTCCCCGTAGGCGCGGGCTTTTTCTTCACCCATTTTATCGATGAGTTGCGAGTAAATCAGTTCGTGTAGCGACGTGAGTTTGGCTGTCGTATGTCCGGTGACACCAGAAGCAATGCGATCGGCTTCGATAACGGCGACGGTTTTTCCAGCACGTTTTAGTAGAGTCGCGGCGGTGATACCTACAATACCACCTCCGACAATGGCGACATCGACTGAAATGTTCTCGGACAACGAGGGATAGTCGATTTTGAGAGTCGAATCGATCCAGTAAGAAACAGGTTGTCCGGGCAGAGGTAAAACGTTCATAGTTCGGGAGTCAATAGATTTACATTCGGAGCGGTTTGGGTTAAATTAAGAAAGTCGAGACAGAAGTGGGGCAACTGATTTAACCTAGTCAAATTTCGACGATCGCGTCATCTACCTTCAGATAGAAACCGCGATCGCTGGCCGATCTCTGCTGTTTTTCGCTTGCACCTGCAAAAATTGAATGACCGATTCTTCCTCTCCCCCAAGAAACCACTGGACGACAGAACTCACCGAACTCGTTAGCGGCGCGTCGGGAGGCTTTCTATTTGGTGTTCCCCTGCTCTATACTGTTGAGGTGTGGTCGATCGGTTCGTTTGTTGCCGCTCCCGCCCTTTTAGCCATTATCGCCCTCACCTACATTTTGGTGTGGCTGTTCGATACAGTTGAAGGGTTTCGCCAACACCATGGTAGCCCGGCCGAGTCAGCCCGCGAAACCATTGAAGCGCTGGCGATCGGTATTGTTTGCGCCACAACAATGCTAGCGTTGCTCGATCGCATCAATTTTAATACTCCCCTACTCGAAGCGTTAGGAAAAGTGGTCTTTGAAAGCGTTCCTTTTTCCTTGGGAGTTGCACTGTCGCGATCGATTTTGGCTGACCATTCTGAAGATGGAGAAAATGGCGATTCGTCTTACTGGACGGATACGCTGTCGGATCTGAGTGCGACTCTATTTGGCGCGATCGTCATTGCCTTTAGCATCGCCCCCACTGAAGAAGTTCCAGTGTTGGCAGCCGCCGCTTCTCCAGGGCGGTTGTTGGCGATCGTCGCTTGTTCTTTGCTCGTTTCTTACGGTATTGTCTTCGCCTCGGGCTTTACCAACCAGTCCAAACGTCGCCATCAAACGGGTCTGTTTCAAACCCCCGAAAGCGAGACGATCGTCTCTTATTTATTAGCCTTGTTAGCGTCGGCGCTGATGCTGTGGTTTTTCCAGCAACTTTCGACGAGCGATCCCTGGTTTTTGTGGTTGAGATATAGTTTAGTTTTAGGATTGCCCGCCGCCATTGGTGGTGCAGCCGGACGGTTAACGGTTTGATTCGATCGACGTGAGTTTGATTTCCCCCAATTGCCAGAATTAATGCAACGGATCGGAAGATGTAGGTAGGGGCAAACGGCGTTTGCCCGTTCCCAAGTGCAACACCCTTTCTAGAAAATGGGATTTAGAGATCTAACTTGCTCTGGATATAATCGGATAGCTTGTAGTTTTTAACCACATCTAAGGGCAGTTGGGAAGCACCTTGAATTTTGCCCAAACAGTTCTTGGTTTGACAAATACAATCGAACGAACGATCCATCGCCCATTCAGTAGAGGGGTAGAAAAATGAGAATTCTTCTCCAACCTTAATCGGACGCAACGCCGTAATAACGCCCCCTTTTTCCTCAAAATCGTTAGTATCGAAAAAGAGATTCGGATCGCAACTGTGGTTGATGTACTGTAAAAATTCTGGAGCCAGCAAAATGTGGGTACTGTCGTCAATTTGGACAGTTAAATAGTTAGGTTGGTTGAAAATCTGCCGGGCTCCAAAGTGAGCGACAACTTCCCCAGGAGAAAAATCTTTGGCGGCGTGCAGCGATCGCGATCCCGTATCGGGGCAGGTGCGTAATTCTGCGTAGGGAGCAGGAGTTGAAACTTGTGCTTGCGTGATTGTCATGAGAGCAATTCCTTTCAATCGATTTAACCTACTGCGGTTAGAGCGCTTTACCGTTTCTTAATTCCAGGGCTCGAACTCACCGCCCGGATTGTAACACAAACAAGTGCGCGTCAAACTCGATCGATTGGCGAATAAGCTCTCAATCAATTAAAAAGGCGATCGCCGAATGGAGTGTCAAGAGAGACAACCCGATACATTTGCAATCCGGCGATCGCCCGACTGAGGTTACGAATTGCGAACGCTGACTCGCAGTTGATTCACTTCGTCAATAACAGCAATGAAGTCAGATTTCATCTCGCTCTTGATTTTGAGGCGAGCGTTAACCCAGTCTATAATTAGCTGATTTTCCTCCGCCTCGTCCCCTTGGTCTAAGGCCATAAATCGGTAAAAATAGGGAATATCGAACGCGAGAAAATGGCTCATGACATCGTAGGCGGCAACCGTCCAGTCAATTTCCCACACTTGCTTGAGCAAGCGCAAAAAGATCTTCACGGCTTCGGGACGATCCTCGGCAGCTTTAGCCATCAGTCCGTCAACTAGGGCTTGCTTGTTCATCTTAATAATACGGGTCAGAAACCCCCGCGATATTGGACACAATACAAGTGACGGGAACTCTTTCCCGCCCGTCGAAAAATCTAACGGTCGATTGTTGGCAACGAAATTTCAGACTTTACCTCGTTTATAGCACACTCGCAAATTCAATACAAGCATCGTTCGTAAATATATGTTGCGATCGCCGAAGATCGTCCCCCCTAAACATAAAATTATTTAAAAGATTTCCGCTATTCTTGCTCGTTCGAGCTCGTCACTATTCTAAAATATAAGGATTGCGATGTTCTGTTAGGAAGCTCCGTATCGATCGGATGGGCAATTACCAAAACACTTTCATTTCTGGGGCCTCGAAACCGCCGTCTGCTCTTTTCGACGTTCAGGCCACCAGCTACGATCGCCGCGTCGGGATTCCCGAGGACTGTCGCGATCGGATCGTCGAAGCCATATTGTGGCTGAGTGGCTTGCAACCCGGAGAATTGCTGGTGGAAGTTGGGGCCGGAACGGGGCAAATTGGCGCGGGACTGGCCCGATCGCCGATTGGCTATCTCGGCTTCGATATTTCGGGGGAAATGCTAGCAGTTTTTCGCGATCGCCTGGGAAATATACCGACCGAGGGGGCCGAATTGGTGCAAGCCGATGGCAACCAACCCTGGCCCGTTGCCGATGGCAGCGCCAAGGCCATTTTCAGTTCTCGGGCCATCCATTTACTCGATGCCGATGCCGTTCTCAGAGAATGCGATCGCGTTTCCCATCCCCAGGGGGCCGTACTGTTAATCGGTCGGGTACAGCGATCGCCCGACAGTATCAAAGCACAGATGCAACGGCAAATGCGCCAAGGTTTGCGCGACCTGGGACGATCGCCGCGCGACGGGGCCAAAACCAAAGAACGATTGCTACAACACTGCGGCGATCGCGGCGGCCAGCGCCTCGAACCCACCATCGCAGCCCGGTGGACTCGCGAATACAGC
Organism: uncultured cyanobacterium; assembly: GCA_937121005.1. GTDB lineage: Bacteria > Cyanobacteriota > Cyanobacteriia > Cyanobacteriales > Geitlerinemataceae > CAKZKB01. The sequence continues at coordinate 5,034 of CAKZKB010000141.1, forward strand.
CCCCGACGATCGCTCGAGAGTTGGTACGGCAAACCCGGACTGGGGGGAATTGAGTCCCTACCCGACACCGAAAAACGCGCCGTTTTACAAAACTTAAGTCAGTGGGCGATCGCCACCTACGGCGACCTCAATTTCTCCCGAACTGAGGAAGAAACCTACTGTCTTGAAGGGGTTCGCCTTCCCAAACTTGAAGGATAATCGCCAACCTTTAACAACTCAACCTCAGTATTCAGGTCGGCGATCGCGCCTCGGGGATAGAAACCCAGTTTCTCCTTTGGTCTGAATGTTGGCAACTCCACTCACCTTTTCCGTCGTCAAACTCAATCCAATTGGCAAAAATGAGCAAACCGCTATCCCTAGAAAACGAACTTCTCTCCGACTTAGGCAAATCTCTAGTCGAAGGATCTCTGAGCGATCGCCGCCTTTTAGCCGAAACCTCAAAACAAACTGCCATTCAAATTTTACCGAATGCTTCGGTCTTAAAAATTGGCGGTCAAAGTTTCATCGATCGCGGTCGCAGTGCTGTTTTTCCCCTCATTGACGAACTCGTTGAAAACCTCGGCCGGCATAAAATGATTATCGGCACGGGGGGCGGAACGCGAGCTCGCCACGCCTACAGCGTCGGAGTCGATCTCGGATTGCCAACAGCTGTTTTGGGCGTTCTCGGAACCTTTGTCAGTATGCAGAACGCTCGCATGATTACCTATTTGCTTGCCAAACACGGTATTCCTTTTATCGAACCCGTGCAATTTCCGCAAATGCCCCATTATTTGGCCGAACGCGGTGCAGTTGTTTTCTTTGGAATGCCCCCCTATACCTTCTGGCAAGAAAACCCGAAAATCGGTCGCATCCCGCCTCACCGCACCGATACGGGCGCGTATCTCGTCAGCGAAGTGTTCGGGGCTAAATCGATGATTTTCATTAAAGACGAACGCGGACTTTATACCGCCGATCCTAAAAAAGATCCCAATGCCAAATTCATCCAGAAAATCTCGGTTGCTGAGTTAAAAGCCGTAGACCTGCAAGATGTCGTTATAGAGCGTCCGGTACTGGATATGATGGAAAATGCCACCAATCGCCGTTCCATTCAAATTATTAATGGTTTGGAAACGGGCAATCTCACTCGCGCTTTAGAAGGGGAAGAGGTGGGCACGATTATCTATGCGGATTGATACCATATTCCAAAAATTGTAGGGGCGATTCGCGAATCGCCCCTGTCTGAAAATAGTTGCGCTAGAAACCCGGTTTCTTGCCTATGGTTAGACAAAAATCGAGTCTGTCCTTTTAGAAACCGGGTTTCTATACTGCGGGATTGTTAGGCATTGAGTTCGGCAATTTTTGCTCTCAAATTCGATCGCGCTTGGTGTTCGTATAAGTCTAGAAATGCTTCTGTAGAGTAGATGCGCGGACGCTGAAGAAACCCCTGCAATACGGACGATCGCGCTTGTTTGTACTGCGGTTCTCGCACCCAAGCGTATTCTTGGCGAATGGCGCGATCGTAGGCTTCAAATGCTTCGCGACTGTATCCTAGAATAGCCAGATCGATGTCGATGGTCAGTTGGCGATCGATACTGTTAAGATGGGTATGGGTTTTGGTTGCTAAAATCAGGTCAGTGATGCGAGCGATCGCCTCAGTATTTGCGCCGTTAGTTTGTAGGTAGTCACTTATCCAAACTGCGCTTCGTTCTTCGTTGTCGCTGCGTCTGGGATCGTAAATCGCATCGTGAAACCACAACGCGATCTCAACTTCGCCGGGATAGTTAGCTTGGTGGCGATGGTTGGCAAACAAGCGCAAACATTCGCTAATGTGAGACTGGTTATGGTAATATCGGTGCGGTTGAGTGTAAGCAGCCTCGAGGCGATCGAAAATATTGTCCCTCACTGAAACTTCGATCGCCTGTAGCGCTCTCGAAAAATTCCCCTTGTCAAACACTTGCTTCTCCTCAATGTTACCAAGCGCGATCGCCAACCAGAAGAAATATTATCCGTGCATCGAAAATTTGTCATAAGATAATGAAGAACGTAAGTGGTGTTTGAGAGTGAGTACGATTCCGCCTGTAGATTTAACCCAACAGTACCGCAGCATCAACGGAGAAATCGAAGCGGTGGTGTTGGAAGTGTTGGCTTCCGGTCGCTATATCGGCGGCGAAAACGTCGATCGCTTTGAAGAACAGTTTGCCGCATATTTAGGGGCCGCAGAATGCGTCAGTTGTCACTCTGGGACGGACGCACTTTATTTAGCATTGCGATCGCTCGATATCGGCCCCGGCGACGAAGTAATTACCACCCCGTTTACCTTTTTTGCCACCGCCGAAGCCATCTGTCAAGTGGGAGCGAAACCTGTTTTCGTCGATATCGAACCCGATAGCTTCAATATTAACCCCGAACTGCTCCGCGAGGCCATCAACCGCAACACCAAAGCCATTTTACCCGTACACCTGTTCGGACAGCCAGCCAACATGACCCAAATTCTGGCCGTTGCCAGCAAGCATAACATCCCTGTCGTTGAAGATTGCGCTCAAGCCACCGGGGCCGAATGGCAAGGAAAAAAAGTCGGGACGATCGGCCGCATTGGCTGTTTTAGCTTTTTCCCCACCAAAAATTTAGGCGCGTTTGGCGACGGTGGGGCCGTTGTCACCAGCGATCGCCAACTGGCCGAAAAAATGCGAACGCTTAAATGTCACGGCGAACGCCAGCGTTACTATCACGAAGCCATCGGCATCAACAGTCGTTTGGATGCTGTGCAAGCGGCCATCTTACTGGTAAAATTACAATATCTCGATACTTGGAATCAAAGGCGGCGCGAGATTGCCGATCGCTATTTCGTTGCCTTGCATCGCGCTCCCGAACTGATTCTCCCTCGTCAAGTTCCCGACAGCAAATGCGTCTGGCATCAATATACCGTGCGGGTGCAGCGCGATCCTCAAGAAATTGGCACGCCGCAAACCGATCGCGATCGTCTGCGCCAACAACTCGATGCCAAAGGGATTAAAACTATGGTGTACTATCCCCAACCCCTACATTTACAACCCGCCTTGCAACCCTTTACCGATCCCAAAAATAAACTTCCCGTAGCCGAACGTGCTAGCCGGGAAGTGCTATCGTTACCCATGTTTCCAGAATTAACACCCCAACAGCAAGATAAAATTACGCGATCGTTACAGGCCTGTTTCGACCCCAAAACCTACTCAGTTTAGGCTTCTTTTTTGCGCGTCGAGACCAACATCAACCCCGCACCCACAACGGCGATCGCTGTTCCCGGTTCGGGGACTTTCGCTGTGTTGCGCGATGCTTGTTGAGCTCGATATAGGGTAATGTGGGACAATCCTTTACCCTGATTATTTTTCGCCGCCGTGCCTAGGGTGCTCCACTTGCCACTGGCTTCGCTACCCGACTCGTAAAAATAGACGCTGTAGCTGGTGGAGCTTTTTAAGGAAATCGCAAACGCACCTTCAATTTCGCTCGGATCGATGCTCCCATTTCCTTCGTTAGAATCGTTAGGATCCCCATCAAATGTGATATCCCAATCGATATCCCCTTCTTTTTGGTAGCCGTCAACGTCGATTTTGCTAGCATAGTCCCAGGTAAAATTACCGAAGGAGCTAAACAAGCCATCGTTTAACTGGGTTAGCAAAGGACTACCCGATCCGGTATCGTTACCAGAGAAAGGGCCGGCACAAGCATCTGCACCCATCAACCCCATGGCAGCTTCGCAGCTAACGCTACTAGAATCGCTCGTCGTGGTGGAGGGGGTTGCGTCTTCGGTAGTATCTTTGTCTTTACCACCGCCAGCATGGTCTGGCTTTTTGGCTTGTACTGCATCGGCCGAGACGGAGACGATCGCGGCCGCCAACAGACTGGCACTCACTAGGGTGTTAATTGCGGTTTTCATTGTTCTATTCCGTGTTGTCAGTGACGTGGTTCTAGTCGAGTCCGGCTTTGGCTGATTTCGGCCGCCGTCAATCTATTATTAGTATGACCGGACGCAATTGGGAGTGGCAAGAGGGAAAGCCATAAATTTGCACGATCCATACAGTAGGCGGCGAAATTTAAACTTTCCGCAAATTGTACGCACCCGAGCGATGTGCTAAATGCCTGATTTTGACCTGCAAAGATCTCCAGACTAACTCTCTTTTTTGCGCGTCGAGACCAACATCAGCCCCGCACCCACAACGGCGATCGCCGTTCCCGGTTCGGGGACTTTCGCTGTGTTGCGTGTTTGAGAAGCTGCTTTTTGATAGCGAGCGTGAGCCAAAGCACCGCTACTGTCAAGTTTAACTCGCAGTTCCTGGAGCGATTCTGCACTGAAACTGTACTCGCGCAAAGAATTATTCTTTTGCTCTTTGACCTTATTAGGATTGTTGACTTTAGTTTCTGTCGCCGTTCCTATGAAACTGACGCGCGGATCGCTGTCTTTGAGGTTTTCAATGATTTGTGTGGTGCCATCACCAAAAATCAACTCGAACGTCGGATCGGCAGCATCATCTAAGTCCAAAATACCAATGGACTCAAAATTCACGAGCTCGTCAAACTTGAAGTTAATCCATCCACCGCCTGCATCGTCATCAGGAGCGCGGCCGGTATTTTCTTGGATAATTAAAGCGTAACCTTGTTCTGGAGTATCGTACTCGATTTCCCAACCGTTGTGAATATAGCTGCCCGTACCCGTAGCCAAGTCTTCATCTCGACCCGTGCATTCAGGTAAGTCGCCTAAAGGCGTAAACGGGTTGCAGTTGGTATTGTAGAGCCACAACTCTTTTGGAGTCGTGCCGTTTTTCTTGGTAGCGCTGAAGGAAACGCCGTATTGGTCTTTCAACTGGTCGGTGATACTTGTTTGCTCGAGTCCTTGAAGTTCGATTTCGTCGAAATCAATGGTGATGCTATCGCCGCTTGTGAATGGGGAAGCACTGGCAGCTTCGGCCGAGACGGAGACGATCGCGGCCGCCAACAGACTGGCACTCACTAGGGTGTTAATTGCGGTTTTCATTGTTCTATTCCGTGTTGTCAGTGACGTGGTTCTAGTCGAGTCCGGCTTTGGCTGATTTCGGCCGCCGTCAATCTATTATTAGTATGACCGGACGCAATTGGGAGTGGCAAGGGGGAAAGCCATAAATTTGCACGATCCATACAGTAGGCGGCGAAATTTAAACTTCCCGTAAACCCAAGCGGGGTCTGGGTTTGAGCGATCGCGCCTCCGGGGAACGCCCCTCGACACCCAACTTCGTAAGGGGTAAGACCCCTCAACTCCATTGTAAGCCCCGCTTTTGGGAATGTCAGCCCCGGCATTCGCGGAAATTCGAGCGGCGAGGGTCTACACTATTAACTAAGGTAACGCTCGCGAAAAGGTTATGACATCTGGGAATCTGCCGATTTGGACGATGGTGGTTATCGGGGCGATCGCGTCCGTCGTTTGGGCCGAGGCGATCCGCGATCTCTACCATGTTATCGCCCACCGCATCCCCAAGTTATATCGATGGCACGTTTGGCACCATCGCGTCTTTCGCCAGGATTTAACTCCCTTTAACGATCGCATCTACCGTCAAGCCCAATGGTATCACGATTTACCAGAATCGTTGGTGATGCTGGCATTCGGTGCGATGTTGGGGATGGCGATCTGGCTGCGATCGCCTGCGTTAGCGTGGGGGACGGCCGCCGGACTCGTCTATTCTTTAACCTTTCTATTCGGGGCGATCGTGCGGGGTTCCGGAGTCTCCTGGGCTCGAGATATCACCGATCTGACCCACCTACCGGGGCCGTTTTTGGCTCCACCGTCTCCTTGGTTCGTGAATCGTACCTATCATTGGCGACATCATTTCGACAACCAAAATGCGTATTTTTGCGGAGCCCTGACTTGGGTCGATAAACTGATGGGAACTGCACTCTCTCTAAAAGGAAAAACCATCGCTGTCACTGGGGCCTCGGGGACGTTGGGGCGATCGCTGCTAGCCGCTTTAACCGCCGCCGAAGCCAATGTTATTGCTGTGAGTTCTAAATCTGAAGCGATCGCGATCGAAATCAATGGCGAAACTGTCCCCATCAAAACTGTCACCTGGCAAGTGGGGAACGAAACTGCACTGGCCGATCTGCTCGAGAATATTGATATTTTAGTTATCAATCACGGCATCAACGTCCACGACGATCGCACTCCCGAGGCGATCGAGAAATCCTATCAAATCAACGCCTTTTCCGGGTGGCGGTTGTTGGAACTGTTCTTAAAAACCGTGCGAACCAACACCGATATCGCCAAAAAAGAAGTCTGGATCAACACCTCCGAAGCCGAAGCGACTCCCGCCTTTAGTCCCCTCTACGAACTCAGCAAACGCACCCTCGGCGATTTAATTACCCTGCGGCGGTTGGATGCTCCCTGCACGATTCGCAAGCTGATTTTAGGGCCGTTTAAGAGCAATCTTAACCCCATCGGCATCATGTCGGCAGAGTGGGTCGGCAAACAAATTGTCAAGAAAGCCAAAGCCGGCGATCGCAACATTATTGTTACCATCAACCCCTTGACTTTTGTCGCCTTTCCCCTCAAAGAGTTTTTTGTCTCCCTTTATTTTCGCTGGTTCACTCGTTAGTTAGGTATTAGGTATTAGGTATTAGGGAGGGTACAAGGATTTAACTGGACACTGGACACCGATCCCCCCTCCTCCTTGTCTCCCCATCCCCCTAATTCCCCAACTAATGCCCCATAAACTGTAAAATACGCTCTGCGGTAATATCCGGTCGTTCTAGATGGGGAACGTGACCGCAGCGATCGATCCAAACGAGGCGACTGTTAGGGATCGCCTGTTGGAATTTTGCGGCCGGTTTCGTCCCCAAAATGCGATCGTCCCTTCCCCAAACAATCAACGTCGGACAGCCGATCTTGCCCAGTTTCTCTGCAAACGAACCGTAACCGCCGCTTTTGGTAAAGGCAACTAAAGCGCGATGCCAACCGGGGTTTTCTAAATGTAACGCCGCACAAAGGCGAGCGTCTACTGATGCAAAGGTTTTATCGAAATAGGCATTTTCGCTAATGCTTTGACGCACTTTTGGGTTGCGGAGAAATCCCGTCGCCAAGCGATCGAAGGGTGGAAATAAAAACTTACCGATTGCCGGCCCCGGAGAGAGTCCCGCACTGTCGAGCAGTACCAACTTGTCAACCGCTTCGGGATAGGTTAGCGTAAAATCAATGGCAGCCGCACCGCTCATGGATGCCCCAACTAGGACGACGGGGCGAGAAATCAGGGTTTGCCAAACCGCATATAAATGTGTTTTAATGGCTGTAGGCGAAAAAGGGATATTGTCAGGACGATCGCCAAACCCAAAACCGAGCAAATCCACCGCGATCGTCTCGGTTTTTGATGCCAACTTAGGCAGCAAGCGGCGAAACTCCAAGACCGAACTGTCGAACCCATGCAGCAACAAAATCGCCGGATCTCCCGTTCCCCGTCGCACGAAAGTCGTGGCGATCGCCCGATCGCTTAACGGAGTAGAAATTAAACAGCGATCGATCGCTTGCGCCAAGGCGATCGACGTTTCTTCCGAGAGATCCTTAACAGAAGCAGGCAAAAATTCAGGAAAAGCCACTCGCTTCGCTCCAATTAAAAATTAAAAATCATACCGACCTCAGTAGGGTAGGAGATGTCTTTTGATAAATTCAAGCCGCTAAAGCTCCCAAGATTGGGATAACGCCATTTTGAATTCTGAATTCTGAATTTTGAATTCCCCGAAGGGGCAAGGGGACACCCGGATTTGAACCGGGGAATGGGAGATTTGCAGTCTCCTGCCTTACCGCTTGGCTATGTCCCCAAAGCGCACTCGCCTATTATATCACACAAAGGCGCACTTTAGGGCTGCGACTCGGGCAAATTTGCCAGCAGGGCTCGCAACTGCATCCGGGGAATGTAGGGCCAGCCCCCCGTTGCCTCCAACTCCTTGAGTAAATCGTAGAGGGCGTGGCGGTTGTTCGGCAAGGCTTCGAGAAACGACTCTTCGCGGATCTCGCGGTGGACGAGCTCGATCGTCCGCAAGATGGCTAAAAGGGCCTCGGTGTCGCCCCGAGCCGATCGAGCCAGAGTGCGGAGACGATGGGCAATTTCGGCGACTTCCGTTTCGATATTGACTTGACTTGGCACTGGTGCTTGGCGATCGTCCATTATAAATTTGCGTTTCCCCGATAGAACCCATCTCCCTCATACTCAACCAAGCCGGCCCCATTGTAAAGCTTGTTGACATTTTTGGGAGTGCGGGGGCGACCCCAAACTGGTCAAAGCCGCGATCGCTCGCTTATGATGGAACAGTGACAGTTTGTCGATCGTCGCCCAACCGGGAACCATCGACCCCAACTCAGCGACAATAGACTTGGAATCGAGCATCTATCTATATTGTTTGGGAACGGGCGCTCTATTCGAGACCCGTCTACAGACTGCCCGCACCGACAGCAATTAAAACGACTCAGTTATACTCACTCCTGGACATCGCGAGCAATTTAGGAGAACTTTAGCATCATGGCGACCATCGACGGCACCAGGTTCGCCCCGTGGACCACGCGCAGCCCCCTGGCGGACTTGCGCGCCAGAGCCTGCTCGAGGGTGTCGAGCTCGGCGGCGAAGGT
>CAKZKB010000142.1 GCA_937121005.1 uncultured cyanobacterium
AGCTCCACACAAAAAACGCATCCTGCCATCCGAAAAGAAACCAAAGTAAGGGGCGATCGTCGAGAACTGCACTGATTATTTGGCTTGTCATGTGAGCGTGTACGACAACTCCAGGCATAACTTGTTTAATTCCAGTACCGTAAGGTGTGAGAAAACTATCTACTGTGTTGAGAGACGTTACCCCAATCAGTACAATTTTTCCTCTAATTAAATTAGGATCGAAATTCTCCTCTAAAATATCTATAATAGAGATTTCTTCGGCTACTTTGCCAGCAGAATTAGTTATTCGATCGGATTTACCAATGGAGCGATAATTGAGTAAAATTTGGTGTCCTCGATCGTCAATTTTATGGTAAAATCCTGTATGATTATTTAATGGGTCTAAAATAACATTGCCAAGTTGCAGGTAGCGATCTGGAGAGACTCCAATTTTTATATCTTTAGAACCTAAATAGCGCATGGCTAAATCGATACTGTAAGCATACGAAGTTAAACACAGTTCGCCAGGATCCTGGTAAAATAGGTGACGGCGAATAACTCCATCATCGTCAATTTTAATATTGCTAAAAGTTACGTTTTCTTCTGGACTTTCTGGTGGAGGTCCAACAGAACCATCTTCTGGATTTGTAGGATCTTTGTACTTACAAACCGCTACTAAACCTGTATTGTATTTAAAGTGAACTGCCAGTTTTTCACGTCCTTCCCCATAAGAAAGATCTCGCAGTAAAAGCAAACCAATTGCTATAGGGGAATGACGATTTATATTACTTAACAACTTTGCCATAATTGTATCCTCAATAGGATATTTACCTAATTCCTGAATATCTTTGTCCGAAATCGTCACAATCAATAAGCGCTCGTCCATTCCTTCCTCTGGACGCATCCTCATCATCTGGTCATATACCATTAACTCAAATGGCTGCAACCATCCTAAATATCGAATTCCCATAATAGCAGCCGTCAGAGAAATACTACCAGCAAGTACCAGTTGCCAGCTTGTCAGATGCGATAAATAATTCCAGAATGAAAACCGATCGCGCAATTTTTTCATGGTTCTAGCTTCCTTTAATCCGAGCACCAGTCTGGCATCACATCTGCAAACGTGCTACACCAGATTTTCCTAAACAGATTAGGAACTTCTGTTAAGTCTAACTGACCTGAAATCGCCATAACAATGGCAATGATAAAGGCAGTACCGATCGAGAACGCGATCGCTCGTCCGACCCAGTTACCGATCCGCTCTATCCAGCTTACCACACTCACAGGTAAACTGACCATAACTTTACCAATTGTTAAGAATCCTCGACCGACTTTTTGCAAGCGATACCACTTCGGCACTTTTCCCGCTTGCAGTCGAAACTGCTGTCTGGCCCACTCTTTCGATCTGTTATGCTGTTGTGCGTCGAATAGAGAAATTGCGGCTAATTGCAACAGTGCGGGATGCTTTTCACCCCATTCTAACGCCAATTGACGATTGTTGTCAGACAGGACTGGGTTTTTGGGATCGGGTAGGCGCACTAAATCTAGCGCTTCTTCATCTGCAAACAGTTCTAACGGTTGGTTCTGACCTAAGTTAAAAAATGAAGAAGTCAAGCGATGCAACAAACTGTAAAATGTTAGCGATTTGTAAGATGCGATAACCAACATCAAAGCGTTGCCGTCCATCAGCGATCGTAAGTTATTATAAAAATCGTTATCGAACTTCTTGCGTCGTCTCATCAAACTTTCAAATTTGTCCAAACAGAGAATCGGTAACACGCCGCTCGACTTCCATTCCCGCAACGCCTCGCTAAAACCAGCGCGATCGAGCATTTTTCCCTGAAAAGCCGCCACTAATTCGGAACGGTGTTGTACCGCCGGACGTGCTAGGAATGCTTTCGCGATCGCGTTATAAAACTTTTCCTCCGACTGGCAGTGTACGCCTTCCAACGACAAGTAAACCGCCACATAGTTTCTCGGATCCTTGCCGCGATTTTGGATCCGTTGCTCGTAAGTCTGATAAAAATGATACAGCAGGCAGGTTTTGCCGATGCGCTGTCCCCCGACAATGTTGATACTCGTGGGTTGATCGCCAACGACGCGATCGCTGATAAAATCGAGTTCGGCACGACGACCGACAAAATAGCGCGGATCGACGATCGCGCCGCCAAAGTGAAACGGACAGTCGGGAGAAGAGGTAGGGGACATTTGTTTAGGCGATCGCGTTTTCCCATTATACTTATACACCCATTTCTGCCCAGATGCAGATAAAGCCCCTCGCCAAGCCAGTACAGGGCACTTACCGCCATGACGCAACCTACACTTTAGTTCGATCGCGTTCTATACCATAACCCGTATAGGGTCGCTTGTAGGGAGGATGTAACCCTAAAACAATATCTTCTTTCGGAATCCCCATCGCGACCAACTCTTCACCGACATCACTATCTGTCGCGTTCTGCTGCAACCAGATCTGACCGTCTCGAATATCGAAATGCAGCACTGTGTAGTAAACTCGCTTCAGGTGTTGCCAACCCACGCGCATTAGCTGGTAGCGATCGCGCTCCGTATCAAAGCACAGCAAACTCTCCACCTCTCCAGCAGTATTTTTACAATGACTGTGTTCGGTCAAGAGTTTTTGAATACAGTCTCGATAGTAAGCTATTTTATCCATTGCAAGATTTCCTCTTGAACTGGATCGTAAACCAATAACTTAACATGGTTTTGCCGAACGGCAACCTGCGCTAGACGAGTCTGAAAAAAGCTATCGTAGGCTTCAACCGGAACAGCGAGATAAAGCTCCCGATCGGTCTCGTTGACTTCTAGTATAATTCGGTAATTCAAAAATTGCCCCAATGCTGTATGAAAATCGCCGATCGCAGAAGGACTGACAAAACTCTTAACCTCGACCGCAATTTTTTCGTTCTCTCGCTCCGCAGCAATGAGTCGCTCTGCTGCTAGGTCGATCTTGACCTTGACTTCTTCCCATTCTAATTCTAGCGGGTCATCTGTGACCTGCCACCGCTCTTTGAGCAATGCTCGTTTAACCGCTTCGTGGAAGATATCTCTGGCAGACATAAACGGCGTACAAATCCCTCAAATGCAAACGAGCGGGTTCGTGGTAGGTCGATCGCGCCGCCAAAGTGAAACGGACAGTCGGGAGAAGAGGTGGGGGGCATTTCTTTAGGCGATCGCATTTTCCCACTCTACTCATACACCCATTTCCGCCCAAGTGCAGATAACGGGTCTCGCCAAACCACGACAGGGCACTTGCAGCCATGGCGTAACCCTTGCTATCATGTCTGTCTGGTTAGCGTCAGGCGCGACAACCTTCGCCCACCTCCACCGCCCTCTCGCACTCTCGGCGATCGCCCTGGGAGAGAGGGGTTGGGAGTGAGGACAAGGGCACTGCTGTCGCGCCTCGCGCCGGGTTAAACCGCGATCGCGCCCATCTTCAAGCAAGACTTATGGAAATCACTGTCGAATGTCAAGTCCGACCCGAAGGTAGCAAACCCAACGCCTTGCGCCGCCAAGGTATGGTTCCGGCTGTCCTGTACGGTCACGAAGGAACGAAATCCGTTCCCCTCGCCATCAACGAGAAAACTGTTAACAAGCTGCTCAAAGACGGTTCTGTTAATAATACCATCTTTGACTTGAGCGTGCCCGAAATTTCTTGGAACGGCAAAACCCTGTTGCGGGAATTGCAAACCCATCCCTGGAAAAACTATCCCTACCATCTTAGCTTTTTCGCCGTCGCTGCCCACGGCCCCCTCGAGGTAGAAGTGCCGTTACACTTCATCGGCGAACCCTATGGCGTGAAAACTCAAGGCGGTGTCCTGGAAACTCGACAAACCCAAATTACGGTGAAATGCGCCGCCGATCGCATTCCCGAAAAAATTGAGGTACATATTGCCCAAATGCGAGTCGGGAAATCTTTGCATATCGCCGATCTCGACATACCCGAAGGCGTAACCCCCATAGACGATCCCAAACAGACGATCGTCTCCATTCTCGCCGTTCGCGGTAGCAAGAAGGAGGAAGGGGAGGAAGAGGAAGAAACGGGAGAAGAGTAATCGATTTGGGGGTTTGGGGGTTTGGGGAGTTGGGGGGAATACAACCTCATACCTTGAACCTTGACCCCGCACCTTCTTGATTAACAATTACCGATTACTCAATCGTTGTTCGTTGCTCGTTGATGCGTTGTTCGTTGAAATTACCGATTACCTAAACAATACACGATGAAACAATATTCTGTCTATGGCATTGGCAACGCTTTGGTGGATATGGAGTTTGAAGTCTCCGCCGAAGATTTAAAAGATCTTAAAATTGATAAAGGTGTAATGACCTTAATCGAGAGCGATCGTCAAGTGGAATTGCTCGATCGCTTGAGCGATCGCCCTTGTAAAAAAGCCTGCGGCGGTTCGGCTGCCAATACGATCGTGACGATTGCTCAATTGGGGGGCACGGGATTTTTCTCGGCAAAAGTTGCCAACGACGAAACGGGGATATTCTACGTCCAAGACTTGCAACGAAATGGTGTCTCTACCAATCTTAGCACCACTGGCAACCCCGACGGCATTAGCGGCACTTGTTTGGTGTTCGTGACTCCCGATGCCGATCGCACCATGAATACCCATCTAGGGATTAGTGCCAACTTCGACAACGATAACCTAGATACGGACGCGATCGCTGCTTCGGAATATCTGTATCTCGAAGGCTATCTGGTCACTTCCCCAACTGGGAAAGCCGCCGCCATTCGGGCTCGCGAAGTAGCCGAACAGTCGGGGACGAAAACCAGTTTTTCCCTCTCCGATTTTAACATGGCAAAGTTTTTCCGACCCGGTTTGCTCGAAATTATTGGATCGGGATTGGACTTTATTTTTGCCAACGAAACCGAAGCCTTAGAAATGGCCCAGGTTAAAACCCTTCCCGAAGCGATCGACTATCTCAAAACTATTGCCAAACGATTTGCCATTACCCGAGGCCCGCAAGGGTCGATCGTCTTTGATGGTAGCGATCTCATCGAAATTGCTGCCGATCGCGTGGAAGCTGTCGATACGGTTGGTGCGGGTGATATGTATGCTGGAGCCTTTTTATACGGTCTCACCCACGATATGGATTGTGCAACAGCCGGACGTTTGGCTTCCAAAGCGGCTGCCCGCATTGTCACCCGTTACGGGCCTCGTTTGGAACCGGAAGAACTGCGATCGCTTTTGGCTCAATTCTAGATTATATGTAACTATCCAGGTATAATTCAACATGGCTGGAAGTTACCTCGTCTGTCCCCTTCCCTAGTTCTGCCAGGGAACGGAATTGAGAGGGCTAAGCATTCGCCTTCTAATTGATGGACTGTTTCTCGATTTTTCGGTGCGAATGCTTAGCCCCTACTACCTCATGTAAAGAATTGTAACAAACTGTTGGGTAGTGGGAGCATCTTGCTCCCGTCCCAATAATAAATCTCCCCCAAGAATAAAACAAAAGCAGGAGAAAGTATGGCGGATCTCAATGGCGTAATGATGCAATATTTCCATTGGTACGTCCCTGGCGACGGCCTCTTTTGGAAACGAGTTACAAGCGAAGCAAACGCGATCGCCGAAGCTGGATTTACCGCATTATGGTTGCCACCAGCATACAAAGGATTTGCCGGGGCTTACGATGTCGGTTACGGTGTTTACGATCTGTTCGATCTGGGGGAATTCGACCAAAAAGGATCGGTGCGGACGAAATATGGAACCCGCCAAGAATATTTAGAAGCGGTTACAGCCTTGAAAGCGGAAGGTATCCAAGTCTATGCGGATGCCGTTCTCAACCATAAAATGGGTGGCGACTCTCCAGAAACCCCCAAAGCTACGCCATTTCCCCAGCACGATCGCCTCAACGCCAAAGGGGATTTACACGAGATAAAAACCTATACCTATTTCCATTTTCCGGGTCGCGATAACACCTATTCAAGTTTTGAATGGCACTGGTGGCATTTCGATGCCGTCGATTATAATGAGTGGAACCCCGACGATCGCGGCACAGTTTACCTGCTAGAAGGCAAGCAATTCGACGACTATGTAGCCCTAGAAAACGGCAACTTCGCCTATTTAATGGGGTGCGATCTCGACTTCCAACACGAGTGGGTGCGTGGCGAAATCACCTACTGGGGAAAATGGTATCTCGACACCACTGGCGTTGACGGTTTCCGCATTGATGCGATTAAGCATATTTCTTCTTGGTTCTTCCCCATTTGGATCGACGAACTCGAAAGTCACGCCGGGAAAGATCTGTTTATGGTAGGCGAGTATTGGTACAATGATGTCAATACCCTGCACTGGTATCTCGATGCCGTGCAAGGAAAAATGGCTGCCTTTGACGTACCGCTTCACTACAATTTCCACTACGCAAGTAAGGCTGGCGGTTTTTACGATATGCGGCGCATTTTAGATGGAACTTTGATGCAGCAGCGACCTACCCATGCCGTGACCCTAGTAGAAAACCACGATTCCCAGCCCTTACAAGCATTAGAATCGGTAGTCGACCCCTGGTTTAAGCCCTTAGCTTACGCAATTATTTTGCTGCGGCGAGAAGGTTATCCTTGCGTCTTTTATGCTGACTATTACGGGGCTGAATATGAGGATCGCGGCTATCATATTGTCATGCCTTCCCATCAGTGGATAATTGACAAGTTTCTCTACGCCCGCCATCATTACAATTACGGGCCGCAGTACGACTATTTCGACCATTGGAATACCATCGGTTGGACGCGACTGGGAGACGAAAACCATCCGCAGGCGATGGCGGTAATTATGAGTGATGGCCCGGAGGGGTCAAAATGGATGGAAGTTGGCAAACCCTACGCCAAATTTATTGACCTCACCGAACACATTCAAGAACCCATTTTTACCAACGAGTGGGGGTGGGGCGAATTTCGCTGCAATGGCGGTTCGGTGTCAGTTTGGGTGCAAGTATGAGGTCGATCGATCCCGTTCCGAAAGGCTTGCGAATTCTCGTCGTCGTGTTGTTGGTGGCGACAATTTCCTTGCGGTTTTCTGCCCTCGATCGCCACGTATTTTGGCTTGATGAAGTGGTGAATGCTTGGCACGTTTCCGGGTATAGTAAGTTGGAACTGGGGACGCAATTGCAAGAGGAATACGGAGGCGTTTTTGCGGTTAGGGATCTGCTAGCTTATCAATACCCCACTTCCGAGACAACTTGGCTGGATACGATCGCGGTTTTGGCACGGGGAGAACCCCAAAGTCCGCCACTTTATTATTTAATTTCCCGTTGGTGGATCCAGTTATTTGGAAACGCGATCGCAGTGGCGAGAAGTGTCTCAGCTACCATCAGTTTATTGGTGTTTCCAGGGATGTTTTGGTTGGCCTGGGAATGGACGCGATCGCGGACAGTGGCGTGGTTAGCGATGGGTTTGGTGGCGGTTTCTCCGATCCAGTTTCTATTCGCGATCGAGTTTCGTCCGTATGTTTTATGGGTCGTTACATTGCTATTAGCGAGTGCAACTTTTTTGCGTGCCATGCGATCGAACGGGAGAAAAAGTTGGCTTGCGTATGCAGCGAGTACCGTTGTGGGTCTGTATGCGTTTCCACTGACAGGGTTGGTGACAATTTCTCATGGCATTTATGTTGCCATTATAGAACGGTTGCGCGTCACAAAGCGGGCGATTTTCTATCTTGTCTCGGTGGCGATCGCCTTACTTTTGTACTCGCCTTGGATTTGGCAAATTCTGCAAATCGACAGCGAAAAAATGTCCGACTGGCGCACTTCAAATTTAGAGCCGCTTGTTTTACTCAATAGTTGGATCTCGAATTTCAGCGTTGCTTTTGTCGATTTCAACCGCGATCGCGGCTTGTCGGCTAACTTGCTGGCGATTTTTGATAACAATTTCTTGCTGCTGTTTTTGGCACTGGCGAGTATTGGTTTAACCCTATATGCGTTTTATGTTCTGTATCGACATACTCAAAAATCTATTTGGCTGTTCGTCTTTCTACTCGCTGGAGTTCCCGCAGCCATTTTAACCTTACCCGATCTTATCCTGGGAGGGCAGCGATCGTCCGTTGCTCGATACTTTTTCCCCTGCTATATTGGCATTCAACTCAGCGTCGCTTATCTTTTCGCAAGGCAAATCGATCCGAATAAAAATCGCGATCGCGTGGTAAAATTCTGGAAAGTAGCCGCCGCTTTCGTCCTCTCTTTAGGGCTCGCGTCGTGCTCCCAAATCTCGCGATCGCCCTATTGGTGGCCAAAAGCCTATAATAAAAATAATACTGCCATCGCCGAGACGATCGAGCAGGCAGAAAACCCCCTCGTCATTACCGCATCTAACAGTTGGTCGTTTGGCAATCTGAGCTCGATCGCCTATAATTTAGATACGCAAACTCAGGTGATGCTGCTTCCCGATTATAACATTCCGGCGTTGGATATGGAAGCATACAAGGCATTTTTATTTTACCCCGAAACCAGCTTCGACCAAATCGATTCGCAACAACCGCTACGACTCAATTTAGCCCGCCAGCAGGGGCCGTTTTTTCTGTTTGAGTTAGAAGCAGCCAATTCCGAGTAATACAAAGTAAAGGGCGATCGCTTTCATATGATGCACGTCCTGAAGGGTTGAGGCGATTGTATC
>CAKZKB010000143.1 GCA_937121005.1 uncultured cyanobacterium
TTTTCCATATGCTCTGGCCCGTACTGACAACGGGAATGGCAATTTACTTGGTGATTGTGGAAGGATTGTGGTTGAAAACCCGCGATCGCGACTACTACTATCACGCTCGCTTTTGGTCGAAACTTTACGTCCTCAATTTCGGCATCGGTGTTGCGTCTGGCGTACCGATGGAGTTCCAATTCGGCACGAATTGGGCTCCGTTTTCCGAAGCGGTGGGCAACTTTTTTGGCAGCGTCATCGGCTTTGAAGCGTCGATGGCGTTTATGCTCGAAGCTGCTTTTCTCGGCATTATGGTTTTTGGTTGGGAGCGCGTCAATCCCATTATCCACTATCTCTCGACAATTTTGGTGGCGTTTGGCGCAAATTTGTCCACGTTTTGGATTTTGTCTGCCAACTCCTGGATGCAAACCCCCGCAGGAGTGGAACTGGTAGATGGCGAATTTGTGGTTAAAGACTACTTTGCTGCCATTTTTAGCCCGTTTATGTGGAACAGCGTCTCGCATATGTTCTTTGCCACGCTAGAAACCTCTTTGTTCGTGATTGGGGCAATTAGTGCTTGGTATATTCTCAACAATCGCAACGTACAACTGTTTTCCAAGTCGCTCAAAATTGTCTTGGCGGCGGCTTTGGTGGTTGCGCCTTTGCAAATTTATGTCGGTCATTTAAGCGGCGAACAAGTCTATCGCTACCAACCGACCAAACTAGCAGCAATGGAAGCGCAATGGGAAACGGTTCCCGCCGGAGAAACGGCCGACTGGAGTCTGCTGGCGCTTCCCAACGACAAAGCGGAAAAGAACGATTGGGAAATTCAAATTCCTAACGGACTCGGGTACATTTTGGAACTGAAACCGAAACTCTCGGAGCCGGTTTTGGGACTCAAAGAATGGCCGCGGCGCGATCGTCCCCACGCTTTGGGACTGATTTATTACTCGTTCCGAATCATGGTGGCGATCGGCTTTTTCTTTGTCGGTTTGGTACTGTGGACGTTGCTGCAATGGGGACGAGGAAAACTCTCGGGCGAAACGATTAGCCAACAGCGCTGGTTAATGCGATCGTGGATTTTCGCTGCCCCCCTCGGATATATTGCCGTAGAAGCCGGATGGATCGTCCGTTGCGTGGGACGACAACCCTGGACAGTGTACGGTCAAATTCGGACGATCGACGCAGCGACAAATTTACCGCCTGGAACCGTTTTAACTTCGTTACTAGCATTTGTCGTTGTCTACAGTCTTCT
Organism: uncultured cyanobacterium; assembly: GCA_937121005.1. Taxonomy (GTDB): domain Bacteria; phylum Cyanobacteriota; class Cyanobacteriia; order Cyanobacteriales; family Geitlerinemataceae; genus CAKZKB01. The sequence continues at coordinate 1,235 of CAKZKB010000143.1, forward strand.
CTTCGTGGCGGCGTTATATTTTGGCAGCCGAATTATTCGCCGCGGCCCGAATACCAATTTACCTTTACCGGGAGAAAAACGAGAAGGAATCGATACCTCTCCTGGGGAATTTCGCCCGGACAAACGCCCAGCTGAGGCCCAACAATAACCCGAGGACGATCGCGAGACAACATCATGGAAACTCTGAATTACTTCCTCCCCCAAGTCTGGTTTTTTATCCTAGCGCTGTTCTTGTTTTTCTACGTCATGCTCGATGGGTTTGACTTAGGCGTGGGGATTCTATCAATCACCTCTTCAACAGAGGAACGGCGCGGGCTGTTGATGACCAGTTTGAGCAACATTTGGGATGCCAATGAAACTTGGCTGGTATTGATGGGCGGCGGGCTTTTCGGGGCGTTTCCCCTCGCTTACAGTACGATTCTCCATGCCCTCTACATTCCCATCTTTATTATGGTGTTCGGATTTATTTTCCGAGCCGTTGCTTTTGAATTTCGCGAACACGCCGAACGCAAATGGTTTTGGAACTATGCTTTTGGTATCGGCAGTTTTACGGCAGCGTTGGGACAGGGGTTTGCTTTGGGGGGCGTACTGGCAGGGATTAAAGTCGATGAAGCGGGACACTTTATCGGCGGAACTTGGGATTGGTTGAATCTCCCCTCGATCGTCGTCGCGTTGACGTTGATTCAAGGTTACGTTCTCATCGGTTCTACTTACTTGATTTTGAAAACCGAAGGAGAGTTACAGCAAACCCACTATCGCACGGCAAAGTTAGCCGCTATTACTACATTGATTGGGGCGATCGCGATTACTGCTGTCGCGCCGATCGTCTACGAATCGGCCCGATCGCGTCTGTTTTCCGAACCTTTTATCTACATTTTTGCTGCCATTCCCCTTATCGGGATTTTGCTAATTTGGTTGCTGTGGCGCAGCCTCAATGTCAATGCCGAACGCACCCCCTTTATCTGGACGATTTTACTGTTTTTGCTGTCCTTTGCGGGCTTAGCGACGATTGTTTTCCCTTACATTATCCCGCGATCGATCTCGATTTACGAAGCGGCGGCCGATCCCAGTGCGCTAGTGTTTATGATTATCTTTATCGGGGCGCTAATCCCGGTGATGATTTTCTACAACATCTACCAGTACGTGGTATTTCGCGGTAAAGTTTCGGGGGAGTCGTATCTCGATTCGGAACTCTAGAATTTGGATGGAGGCGATCGCTTTTTTTGGGGCCAGTTTAAGAAAAAATTTAGGTCGATGGGGCGATCGTGAATGTTAAGATCGGAAGCGCTCAACTCTTCACCGAGCCAAGCCTTTACCATGACTAACATTGAACCCAATCTGAAGCCCACTGTTGCCCCCCTTAATAAAGTAGAAGGGCTGGATGCAGACTATACCCGCCCCCTCACCTTTGCAGTGACCGAGTTTGCGCTGGTGACGGGCTGCGTTTTGGCGGTGACGCTCGCCATTCGCTACGCCTACCGCACTGATATCCTGATCTATGCGGCTGCCAGCATCGTGGTGATCTTCTATCTGATTTTACTCAATAAACGGAACGAAAACGATCGCGAACGGGCGAAAAAACAGAAGGACAACAAAATCAAAGCCGAGTTGTACAGTTCCATGTTTGGGAATATTACGGGAGAAGAATCGATGGATTCGAGTGACGCATCGATTAACATGATGCGCGAGCGTGCTATTCGCTACTGTCAAGAACTGATCGACGATTACAAAAAGGTGCGCGTCACCTCTCGCAATACTTACTACATTTTCCAGATTTCGACGATTATCTTTTCTGGTGTTACGCCGATTTTAGTTTTGCTCGACAAAATTGAAGCGGCGGCGGGTTGGGTGCGTTGGTTGCCCGTTATTTTTCCCGCGATCGCGTCAATTGTCACTAGCGTTTCGACTTCGTTTCCGTTTCAAGAAAACTGGGTCAGTGCTAATGTGGTGGTCGAACTCTTGGAAGCCGAACAAGAAAAGTTTATCCTTGGCGTATCTCCAGCCTATCGCTTTTACGATTTGGTCGATCCGAGCAAGCGGCGGCGTAAAGTCCAAGAGTCAGTCGAAAGTTTTATCAAACAGGTCAACCAAATTCACCTGAAACAAATTCAACAATCGAACGAAGATGCAGTCGATACGAAAAAAGAGGAGGAAAAAGCCGAAACGACGACTCAGTAGGGGCGATTCGCGAATCGCCCTCAAGGATAACATCCTCTGGTTCCCTGACTCTGCCTCCATTTTACATGAGGCAGAGCCTCTCATTTGCGTGCGACGAGGGGGCAGATCTGATGCGATCGCGCAAGGCTTTAACGATCGCGTTTTGGTTGCGCGATCGCGTTCCCCATTCGACAAATTCGGCGATGATTTGCGAGGAAACAGTATCGAAGGCGAGGCTATATTCGGACTCGACATACTCGCCATTTTGAAGCTGTAGAATGGTAAATCCTTGTCGATCGTAGCGCCATATTTCTGGCACTTGCATACTTTTGTAAATATTCGGGCGAACTGAGGACGATCGCGTTATATCGACTTCGATAACCAAATCCGGCGGGATATCTTCCGGGGGATCGCGACTTTCCATATCGACGCGATCGGCATTGGCGATATAGAAACACGAGTCGGGTTCTACGCCTTGGTTGAAGTTTTCCCGATTAAATCTTGTCGATCCGAATGGCAAAACCATCAAGTCAAATTCTTCGGTTAAAGTAACGACGATGCGTTCGAGAAGGCGATTCATTAACTCGTGTAATTTTGATGGCATCCGAATTTCTAAGTTGCCGCGATCGTAGGCTAAGCGCACGCCTCGACTATCTCCCAAGTCCGCTATAGCAATTCCCGATAAGGTGCGGTAAGCTGGGGCACGGCAAAACCCTTGCTATGACTGGGATTCGTGCCAAGCGATCGTACCTCATCTTTTCTAGGATTGCTATAACAAGGCTTGGTAGGTTTGAGGGCAAATGCCACTTAAAACGATTGAGGTTTCCGACGCGATCGCCTCTGTTAAATCGGTTGCAACAACCATCACCGATCTCCTTTTCGACACAGTTCTACAAAACTCGACAGCATTTTTAAGCCGCAAGTCGAGGATTTTTCTGGGTGAAACTGCACCGCCATGATATTGTCTCGCGCGATCGCCGCCGTCACGGTTTGGGTTCCGTGCGTTGTCGTCGCCGCCGCCACGTTTTTATCGGTCGGATCCACGTAGTAAGAGTGCACGAAATACACCCAAGGATCGGCTGGAAGTTGTTGCCAAAGAGAAACATTCGGCTGCGTAAAATTTAACTGATTCCAGCCCATGTGCGGGATGGTAATATTAGCTTCATGCTGGAAGCGACGCACCGTACCGGGGATGATGCCAAGGCCCGGTTCGCTACCTTCTTCGCTGCTGTCGAATAGAATTTGCAGTCCCAAACATATTCCGAGAAACGGTTTTCCCGACGCGATCGCGTCTTTAATGGGATCGACAAGATGGCGCGATCGCAGGTGTTGTACCGCCGGATCGAAGGCTCCCACCCCTGGCAACACCACCCCGTCGGCGGCGGCGATAACAGCCGGATCGTCGGTGACTTGCGGCGTGGCCCCAGCATTTTCGAGTCCCTTGCTAGCCGAGTGCAAGTTTCCCATATCGTAATCGATGATGGCGATCGAGACGGTACTCATTTTCAACACCAAATCGTGCGATTCAACACTAAATGCGATCGATTTTTAACAGATACACATTTTTTCTGTTTGCGTTTATAGTATCATACATCCGTGCCGTTTCGGTATCCTGTGGATAATACCGATAAGGGTACGGTCGCGTCGAACATTGTAGCGATCTTCCGCATCGAGTTTCGGCCTTGGGTACATAAGAACATTGGAGCGCTCTCGATGGTAAAGTCACTTTTGCTCACGTCGTTCGCCACCTGGCTATCGCACCACCGAACCAACTCTTCCGACGATTTATTAGGTCATCTAGCGCAACGAAACTGCTTGCCGCAACCGTACTTTGTATTGCGGCAACTTCCCGTCGATTTTTTCTTGGCTCCCCAGTTGGTACTGACCGAAATTGAAGCCAAGAAACCGGACGTTATTTTGTGTTGCGGTATGGCAGAAAAACGAGACAAACTGGCCTTGGAGTCTCGCGGGACAAACGGCGATTTGTTTTTAGAAACAACAGCGAACTTAGAGGCGATCGCGGCCGATCTTCCCCATACAGAAATTAGCCACGATGCCGGGACGTTTGTTTGTAACAGTTTGTACTATCGGCTGTTAGAAGAATTGCGCGATCGCAACTCTAAGGCCCAATGTCTGTTCGTTCACGTTCCCCTCATCGACGAAACCAATCTCGAAGCCATTCTTGCTGATTTTAATACCATTATCCGCCGCTTCTTGGCCGCGCAGACAACAGAATTTGTTATCCCCAGCTACGATCGCTTTTTGAAGCCAGAACCCCGTCCCAAACAGAGGCTAGCTTCCCTAGACATCAAGACAAATACTCGCCAACTTCTACGCGAGTCCCGTTGACAAAATCTCGTCCCAACTGTATTTTTTTGCCCGGTAACTGAACTTCTCCTAAGAGCAAAAACCCGTCTCCCGTAGCGACGACAGGGCCGAGTTTCTTGGCAATATAAACCACTTCTCCCGGTTTGCTGGCGCGATCGCTGATTTGTTGCCAGTGGTTTTGTAGAGTCGCAATTGGCTGTGGAAGCTGAGGCCAGTAGGCTTCTCCTAACGGCGCAGTGGAGACAATTTTGATGTCACCATCGCGAAAACGGGCCGTACAATTGGGGTAAAATCCTCGGATTTGGTTGTGCAAGTCGATCGCGCTTTTCGTCCAATCGAGACGGTAATCCTCTTTGGAAATCGGTGGTGCGTAGGTAGCCTCGCTGTCATCTTGTGATTTTGGTTCGAGTTCTCCCGCATTTAATTTTAACAAGGTTTCAGCGATCGCATCGGCTCCTGAAATAGCCATGCGCGAGGCTAACTGACCGAAGTTTTCTAACAGGTCAATTTTCAATGTGGATTTTAGTAACATCGGCCCGGTATCCATGCCTTCATCCATCAGCATGGTGGTCATTCCCGTTTCCGGTTCGCCGTTGACGAGACTCCACTGAATGGGAGCCGCACCGCGATATTTTGGTAGAATCGAACCGTGACCGTTGACACATCCTAAACGCGGCATCTCCAGGATTTCTCGCGAGAGAATTTGCCCGTAGGCGACGACAACGAAGGCATCGGCGGCACAATTTCGCAAGCGATCGCGGGTTTCTTGATGTTTCTTAACCCGTCGCGGTTGCCAAACTGGAATGTTAGCGGTTTCGGCGACAACTTTTACCGGGGAAGGAATTAGTTTTTTTCCCCGCGATCGCGGTTTGTCCGGTTGGGTGACAACGGCGATAACCTCAAACTCGGGGCGATCGATGAGGCGTTGTAAGGTAGGAACGGCAAAATCTGGCGTACCGAAGAAGATAATTTTCATGTGGGGATAGCACTCACTTTCTCAAGTGTATTGTATGGCAAAGCGATCGCGTTACCGAATTTTTTCTGTGGAGGCTATAAAATATACTTTTATCTACATTTAGCCAAAATTGAATCTCAAGTCCAAAGTCAGTAAAGAAAACAGCCACCCTCTAGAGGATGGCTGTCGTAACGCGATCGCGTCATTTGAATCGAGTCAAAAATTAGCAATCGTAGTACAGGGCAAACTCGTAAGGATGGGGACGCAACCGCAAGGGGTTGACTTCGTTATCGAGTTTGTATTCGATCCAGGTGCTAATCAATTCCTCCGTAAACACCCCACCCACAGTTAAGAACTCGTGGTCTTCCTCGAGGGCTTTGAGGGCATCGAGTAGGGAACCGGGAGTCGAAGGCACTTTCGCCAATTCTTCGGGGCTGAGATCGTAGATATCCACATCCAAAGAATCGCCGGGATCGATTTCGTTTTTGATGCCGTCGATACCCGCACACAACATGGCAGCAAAGGCCAAATAGGGGTTAGACGTGGCATCCGGGCAACGGAACTCCAAACGCTTGGCTTTAGGACTCGCACCCGTTAGCGGAATGCGAACCGCCGCCGAACGGTTGCCTTGGGAATAGGCCAAGTTGACCGGGGCTTCAAAGCCGGGAACCAAACGTTTGTAAGAGTTGGTCGTCGGGTTAGAGAAGGCCAAAAT
>CAKZKB010000144.1 GCA_937121005.1 uncultured cyanobacterium
GATCGAGGCCGTGAAACTCAAAGTTGGGGCGGGTTTCGGTGCTGAGGAAGGAGCTCATCGGTGGTATCTAGGGGCTAAAGATTGGCAATAAGGGCAATGCAAGCGGGCCGGACAGCCGCGAAAGAACGTTTCTATCGTTCCCACCACACAGCTTATCTCAACTGAGAAAGTTTTGCATTAGCGATCGCCAGAACTTTACAAAACTTTACATTTCTGCCCGCAGTTCTTACCGATCGCGCCTCTCACCTAAATGTTTAATAGGATTGAGACCGGGCGCGATCGAAAATCGCCTGACTTTCAGCGTTCCCTACCCAGCGCCAGTGCCAAGGTTCGTAAGAGACGCAAGGATGTCCCGGCCCGAACGAGAGCTCGAAACCGAACTCGTAAGCGTGAGTAAACAGCCAGATCCCGGCCGCCGTCGAGTCGAACCACTGCTGAAAATCCGCCCCCGGTTGGGCTGCATCGCCGATATCGATGGTGTAACCCGTGTGGTGTTCGCTGTGTCCCGGCGGTGCGGAGACGCGGGCTCGTTCCTCGGGGGTTTGACCCCGTTGGGCGGCGATATCGTAAAACAGGTAGTGCTGAGTTTCGATGTCGCGGAAGCCCGATAGGGGAACTAAGCGCACGCCCTCGGCGGCGGCCGCATTTTGCATGGCCCGGAAACTGCGGGCTGCGGCCGATCGCAGTTGGATCCCGTCGCTCACACTGACGAGATCGCCACGCGGGGCTTCCGAATAAGCTAAATGGCCGTACATCGATCCAGGCCCTTCAGCAGCGCACAGTTCGCCAGGTTTGGGTTTGGGGTTTTGTTTGAGTTCGATGGCGCTATTGGCCGGAGTGGCGATCGCGAGAACCACAAGAGAGAGAAGAGCGCGTTTCATAATAGATCGATAGAACAAGAGAACGAGGAATTTACCCATTACTTATTGTTATCATACTGACAAATCAATAGATAGCATCTGCCTGGCATTTGAGGTACGATCGAGAGTGAAACCCGAGATTGTTATTTGTTGGCGTATCGAGCGGCGATGAAACCCTTCGCTGTCGAATATGCTGTTGTCAATCCCGGTTAAATGTTGTTGCTGGTCAAATTTTAGCCCAAAGGAGGACGATCGTGCCACAGGGAATTTATACCTTAGCTAACGATAATGTTTGCGATTGGCTCTTAGCTTTACTCAACAGTATTGAAATCAACTGGGGGACGGATGTTCCTATCTGTATTATTCCTTACGACGATCGCCTAGACAGAGTGTCGGCCGAAATTGCCGATCGCGATAACGTCTTTTTGCTAGACGAATCCGAAATTGTTGACAAGTGGATGAGGTTTATATCCCAGTTTCAAGAATTGTACGATCGCTATCCTTACGAACCTGCTGCTGTCAAGCAAAGCTCTCCTTTAAATTACCATCGTAAATATTGTGCCTTCGACGGGCCGTTCGATCGCTTCATTTTTCTCGATTGCGATACCCTAGTGTTCCAGCCTCTCGATTACGTCTTTTCCAAACTAGACGACTACGATTTTGTCGTTCACGATTACCAAAGAGTAACTTCCGTGCGCTTGCGAGCCGTTCAAAATTTTTGGGAGATCTTTAAACCTGTTTACGGCGATCGCTATACCCCAGATACCTTTGCAGAACGCTTCCACTGTTCGGGATTTTGGGCCACTCGCAAAGGCGCGATCTCCACTGAAGATTTAGAAAACATCTTGCAAGATCTCGGGAATGGAGACATAAAAGCCTTCAAGACAGCGCTTACCGAACAGGACATCCTCAACTACATGACCCTAAAAAAGCAGTTTAGCTTGTATAACTTCACCCTGGACAAAGCCTCAAAATATAATACCGGATCCTGTGTCAGTTCGCCTCACTTCCACGAAAAAGATGGGGTACTCTACGATCGCGATCGTAAGCTCACCTACTTGCACTACATGGGCATTAAAAACAAACGCCTGAAAAAATTGGTACGCTGGACGGAAATGAATCTGCCCCACAGCGATTTCCTGTTTTATCTAACGGACAAAATTGCTAACTGGAAATTGCAGGCTATTCCCTATAAGAACCTCTTCCTTCGCTATCGGTTTATGCCTCGCTAATGCAATTTTCCCGTGCAGCCGCCGGGCACTCGCAAGTTTCCGGCGGCTTACCGCACTTGCTGGTTGATTTTAGCTGTTGGTTTAGGGTACGATAAGCGATCGTTCCTCGTTACGAGCTTCTACCCGATGGCCAGCCACCGCATCGCTAGCTTTTTCTACGCCGAGGACTAGCGCAGTCTCCACAAGGCCAGACGCTACAGCCATGTAAGCGGTGCGCAAGGCAGCCCCACCGGAGGCATCGGCGGCATTGACTGTGAACGCCTCCACACCACCCAAACGAGCATGATCGGCGATCAACACGCCAAGGTGTGATTGACTGCTAAATACGCCACTGA
>CAKZKB010000145.1 GCA_937121005.1 uncultured cyanobacterium
GAGATTGCGGAAGAAAATCGTGCCGGTTGCGTTGATCGCAAAGAGGTTAAAGACGCGATCGCCTATTTGCGCGTGTTAGCCAACCCCGCCGATAGTGTCAGCCTAAAGCGCATTATCAACACGCCGCGTCGCGGTATTGGTAAAAATACCATTACCAATTTAGATAATGCGGCGCAACAGTTAGGCATTCCCCTATGGGAAATTGTCAGCGACGCAACCTCGGTAAATACGCTAGCGGGGCGATCGGCGAAAGCTGTTAATCGCTTTGCGAACATTATTTCCACTTGGCAAGAAAAAGTCCAAACTACAACCGCCGATGAAATTTTCAAAGGCATTATGGACGACTCTGGCTACATTGCCGACTTGCAGCAACAAGGAACGGAGGAAGCCGATAACCGCCGCGCCAACGTCGAAGAAGTTTTAAACGCGATCGTCCAATATGGGGAAGAAAACGAAGATCCCTCTTTAGAAACCTTCCTTGCCAATGCCTCTTTAGCCTCCGATCTCGATAGTTTGGATTCGGGAGATGATTCGGTATCTTTGATGACGCTGCATTCGGCTAAAGGGTTGGAATTTCCCATCGTGTTTATGGTAGGATTGGAGAATGGATTGTTTCCCAACTATCGCAGCTTAGACGATCCGCGTGCGCTGGAAGAAGAGCGCCGTTTGTGTTATGTTGGCATTACGCGAGCCCAGGAACTTTTGTTTATCAGCTACGCCACCGAACGCCGTTTGTGGGGGAGTTATTCCACCACGCAACCATCAATGTTTTTAAGCGAATTGCCGAAAGAGTATCTAGAAGGCAATATGGTTCGCAAGCGCAAAGCGAAGAAGCAGAAGAAAGCGGCAAAAAGTAACAATTCGGTGCAGTGGAAAGCCGGCGATCGCGTCTATCACGATGCTTTTGGCGAAGGGAAAGTCATGATGGTTTTCGGCGATGAAAACAAGTCTACCATTGCGGTGAAGTTTGGTGTCGGCAGTCCGAAGATTTTAGATCCGACGATCGAGCCTTTAGAACGCAATGAATAGATTTCGAGTCAGTATTCAGGTCGAAGCAAGAAACCCGGTTTCTGGCAGATCCCCAGATAAAACTCGAGTCTATCCTTTGAGAAACCGGGTTTCTACACCCGAGGCGAGATCGGACACCTGAATACTTACCTTACGATTTCGACACCTAAAAATTGGGATCGTGTTGGAAATCGAGACACTCTCCATTGCACCAAAACCGTCCGCTTTCGGTACAAGCAGCCTCGGTTTCGACAAAGGGGACGATCGCGGGGCTCGGAGGACGACGATCGCTCGCGTCTAAAGCAATAAACATCCCTAAAACCACAGCCGCACCCGCCGCACAACCGACGATCGCCTGCAACCCCAAACCTGCTACTTTCGAGCGATCGATTTGCGCGTTGAGTTGGTGAAGTTTGCGCTTGAATTGCTGTTGTTTTTGACGCAACTGTGCTGCTTGTTCGTACAAGTTTTGGCGCAAGCGTTCGGTTTCTTGACTCGAAGAAGAAGTCTTCAGGCGATCGACCGTTTCTAGGAGGCGATCGTTTTCGTCGAGCATTTCCACTGCTTCGTCAGTCAGTTGGTTGGCTCGCCGTCCCATAATACGTGCCAATTGTACCGCCAAATGACTGGCAGCGCTATCGCCGCGATCGAGCATTTCTTCAAAGGCTTGGCGGTGCAGTTTAAAGATTTGTGTCGGCTGAGTGGCGCGAACGCTACAACTGCGCGGCGCGTGTAAAATCAGACCCAATTCCCCAATGACTTCGCCTTTACCAAGCGTGCGAATTTGGTGCGGGTTTGCGGCCAAATCGCCTTTGAGAATTTCGACTTCTCCTGATAGCAATACCAACAGCGAGTCGCTAGGTTCGCCTTCGCGGATCGCTACCGTTGTCGGTGCGATTTCTGTTATCGTTCCGGCTTTGGCAATGCGATCGATTTCTTCATCAGAAAGCGATCGTCCTAGATGGGTTTGTTTGAGCGTAGAAACCAGTCGATCGTCGCTGTTGGCAGCCATGAGTCGAAACCCCTTAGACTAAAAACCCGATAAATGTTACAGTTGCTCTGGATCGATGCCCATTTCTTGCAACCGCGCCGCTAGTTGTTGCGCTCGTTGTTCGGCAGCTTGCGCTCGTTCTCGGACATGGAAAATTGGATACTGAGGGACGCTGGCGAATGCTTCGCCCTCTGGGAGTTACCTTCAATTGTACCATCGATCGCTTCCAGGGCGATCGCGTTAAGAACGAGTTAAGAACGAGTTAACGGCAATTAAAACTTTAAAGATCTATGTAATTTAACAACCAACGTAGCAGAAATTGATTACCATAGTTCTGCAACCAAAGATACAAATTGCCAGAATGTGGGACAGTCTTTCTATGTTATCGGCTCGCCAGTGCGAACTTCAACTTCCCCTGCAACCCCTATCGGACGTACAAGCCCAAGTCCTGGACTTAGAATCAACATTGGGAGAGTTGCCCCTATACGATTTCCAAATTGATATTTCTCAACCCGGCCGAGTGGCGGCCAATGCGTTCGACGATCGCCCTTTGCTACCGGGAATTTTGTTAGTTGAAGGCGAAACCCTCGTCGGTTTTGTTTCCCGGCGCAGATTTCTAGAATGTATGAGTCGCCCTTACGGTTACGAACTCTTTTATCGCCGCCCCCTACGCTGTTTGTACGACTTTTCTCGTAGCGAAACTCTCATTTGTCGTCGCGATACTCCTATCGTTACGGCGGCCCGTTGGTCGTTGCAGCGTCCGGTCGAGTCGCGTTACGAACCGCTTGTCGTGGAAATTTCTTCCCATGTTTATCGACTTTTAGACGTACATCAACTCCTCGTCGCCCAGTCTCACATTCACGAACTCGCGACTCAAATGCTGCACGAACAAACCAAAACCCAAATGATGCAAACGGAGAAAATGGCCAGTTTGGGGCAAATGGTGGCGGGCGTGGCGCACGAAATTCGCAATCCGGTTAACTGCGTCAACGGCAATATTAGCTTTTTAGATAACTATTTTCAAGACTTAATGGATTTGGTGGCTGTTTACGAAGGAGAATGGCCGCAAAAACCGCCCCAGGTGGTGGAAATGGAAGCGGATATCGAATTCGATTTTATTAAAGATGATTTACCCAACATCATCGCTAGCATGAAAGTGGGAGCCGATCGCCTCACGAAAATTGTTTCCAGCTTGCACAGTTTTTCTCATGTGGGTCAGGGACGCAAGCAACCGTGCGATCTGCACGAGTGCATTGAAAGTACGTTGTTAATCCTCAAAAATCGCATTAAAAAGGTTAACTTTGTCAAAAACTACGGTCAGTTACCGTTAGTCTCTTGCTATTCCGGGCAAATTGGACAAGTATTGGTGAACTTAATTGGCAATGCCCTCGATGCGTTAGAAGAACATCAAGTCCCCGACCCTACAGTGTGCATCGCAACGGAGACGATCGCCTCTGGAGAAGTCGCAATTCGCATTGGCGACAACGGCCCCGGTATTCCCACCGAAATCCAAAATCGAATTTTTGAGACCTTTTTTACGACCAAACCGCCGGGGAAAGGGACGGGCTTAGGGTTGGCTATCAGCCATCAGATTATCACGGAAAATCACGAAGGACAGTTAAATTTGCGATCGCGTCCTGGTGAGGGGACGGAGTTTGAAATTCTGTTACCCTACCAGGACGAGGCTTAACCCCATTTTAAGCGATCGTCACATCTTCAGACAGGTAAACATCTTGGATGGTATGGAACAATTTCGTGCCTTCGTCAAAGGCACGCTGGAAGGTTTTGCGACCGGAAATTAAACCGCACCCTCCGGCACGTTTGTTAATCACCGCCGTGCGGACAGCTTGCTCGAAATCGTTGCTACCCGAAGAACCGCCGGAGTTAATTAAACCAGCCCGTCCTGCATAACAGTTTAGCACTTGATAGCGGGTTAGATCGATGGGATGGTCGCTAGTGAGTTCGGAATAAACGCGATCGTCGGTGCGTCCGTATTTTTGCCCGGAGGCTTTGGCAACGGCTTCATAACCGTTGTTACATTCGGGCAGTTTTTGTTTGATAATATCGGCTTCAATGGTAACGCCGAGATGGTTGGCTTGTCCGGTGAGATCGGCGGCTAAGTGATAGTCTTTGTCTTGCTTGAAGACGCTATTTCGCAGGTAGCACCACAAAATTGTTGCCATTCCCAACTCGTGGGCGCGGGCAAAGGCAGCGCTGACTTCTTGAATTTGTCGTCCGGTTTCTGGAGAACCAAAATAAATGGTCGCGCCGATGGCAGTTGCTCCCAAATTCCAAGCCTGTTCGACTTTAGCGAACATAATTTGGTCGTATTCGTTGGGGAAGGTTAAAGATTCGTTGTGGTTGATTTTGACAATAAATGGGATGCGGTGGGCATATTTGCGCGACACCATTCCCAGTACGCCTAACGTGGTGGCGACGGCATTGCAACCGCCTTCGAGGGCGAGGCGAATGATATTTTCCGGGTCGAAGTAGAGGGGGTTGGGGGCAAAAGAAGCCGCCCCGGAGTGTTCGATACCTTGATCGACGGGAAGAATAGAAACGTAGCCCGTATTGGCAAGCCGTCCGGTAGAATAGATTTGTTGGAGACTGCGAAGAACTTGTGGGGGACGATCGCTTTGAGCGAAAATGCGATCGACCGAATTGGGGCCGGGCAAATGCAGTAAACTTTTATCGACTTTCGCTTTATAATTCAGCAGGCAATCGGCTTCGTTACCGAGATAGGATTCGATAGATTGGGGGGCAGATAGGGTGGCAACCATACGTCCTCAAAATTTATAACAGCAGATCTTTAGATTTTATCTTAACAGCACAAGTGCGATCGTCCAATAGAGGGGCGATCGCGTTTTTTTGCATCTACACAAAGACAGATTTACCATCTACTTCTCCAAAGTGATTCGTAAAGGAAATCTTAAGACGCTATTTTGTCTCCAATACGCCCACCAAAATTCCGACGATCGCTTCTAGATCCGACAGCAGAGCATAAGCGTTGAGATCTTTCGTCAGCGTTTTTGTCACGGGATCGAGGACTCCAAACCGCCAAACGTCTCCTAATGTCACCGCTCCATATAAGGGTGATTCTATCCTAAAAGATAGCACGACTGCAATCAGTTCGATCGCCAGTTGGTTGAATCCCTTCTCCAGATCGCCTTTCTTGGCTTCGATAATAATAAAATTGTCTCGCGATCGGAGGAAATAGTCAATGGTTCCACTTAAATTCTCGCCTGCGTCGATGGGATATTCGACATCAATTTCAGCGCGAATGTAGTCGAGTAATTCTAGCAACAACGGGGCAATATAAAATTCTCGTTTGGCAATTTCTGAGGTGAGGGAAATTAAAGGTAGTTTTTGGCGAGACAATTGACGCAGGCGATCGAGAGGCGCGATCGCCGTTTCTGGCGTGGGAAATACCACTTCTTCCAAGCGATAGGTATAGCCAAATTCAGCCACGATCTCGCGTGTAGGATAGTTGAGATCGAAATAGTCCGAAAATGTATATCGTTTGCCCGGTTGTAGAATTTTACTCATTTTCCGTATCTTTGCACCGTAAGCATTCAGGGGGTTTCTCAGCCTGTTTACGATCGGACACCTGAACTGTCCGATCGCGGCCCGGTTTGCGATTTGCGATGCTATTCTTGTCCTAAGTTCTTGAATGCTGTTTGTACCACTGTCTTCGATTTTTCATCCAAACGCTGCCAATTGACCTCTCCATTTTCGGCGATTAAACTGGTGTCGATATCCACCTCTTGGGTTTGAGGTTTGGCGTGGGTGAGATGATATTCGAGAAAACAAACTTGGTAGCATAACTCCCACAAATCGATTTCGAGAGTGCGATCGCCCAGTTTCAGTACCAGTTTGTACGTGGGATAGGGAAACTGTTCTTCGCGGTAGTCTCCCTGCCACGACGATCGCTCCAAATGTTTGCTAATATTGTCGATGACGCGAATCAGGGCTGGCTGCATCAACAACTCAGCTTGCTGCCAGGCGATCGCGTCTTTGAGTTTGGGTTTCATGGGTTAAACGACCAGCTGCTGTTGCAGTAAAATGGCAACGGCAACAATTCCAGCTAAAATCATCAATCCGGCGGGCATCATTTTGCGCGTTTTCGCCAGACGAATGGCGAAGGTGACGATTAAAAGTGCCGCGATCGCCGTTGCTAAAGGCAGTCCCCAGACTTGTCCTTGCAGTTGGGCGATACCGCCTAAAATCAGTAATGTGCCGCTAGCAATACCTGAAATTAGGGAAATTTTGCTTTTGGCTTTGATGTAACCGAAGATACCGCCCACGAGGGCGAGGAGTCCGTAAGCAATGGCAGTGGCAATTCCGAGAGTCATTTCAATTTTGGATTTTGGATTTTGGATTTTGGATTTTGCGGAAAGTTGGGGGCGTAGATTTTCTTCCCTCCAAACTTTCCAAGACGGATTGACCTCTGGCTCGATCCGAAAGCTCGTATCCGCAATCTTCTCGGTTATCGCGGTTTCGGGAATCGAGAACGAGTGACAATAGCATAGCGCGATCGCGGTAGGGCGATCGAACTTTTGTTAAATAATTTAACGTTGCGAGCTCGTCTGTGGAATGCGATCGATTGTAACATTTTTGCGCCAGGGCTTGACAAGCGGCCGTCCAACGGATGCCATGTCCATCAAGGGTAAAAAGCCATGATGGTCGATCGTTGAAAAGTAGGGGCGATTCGCGAATCGCCCCTACAGGTTGTATAATCATCGATTGTCGATCCTCGTCTCCCAATCCCCATGAAAACGATTTTCCTCGGTGGGAGTCCCCGTAGCGGTACGACACTCCTGCAAAGCGTCCTCTGTTCCGACAAGCAAACCAATCCGTTAATCCGGGAAGTCACCTATTTGGCATCCATGCTGGGCGCGTACCGCATGGGAAAAACGTATTATACTGATGAAGTGGAAGACTATTTTCAAAGTCGGGAAGACCTGCAACAATTCAGTGCTGAATGGACGATCGCGTTTTTAGAAAAAGTGCGACAACGCTACGCACCCGCTACCTGTTTGGTACTCCAATCTCCCGAACTGACGAAATATTTCCCCGAACTGCACGAACTCCTTCCCGACGCTCAATTTCTGATTTCCGTGCGCGATCCGCGAGACACGATCGCCTCTTTAATTGAAGTAGGAGAAAAGATGAAACACTCCGGGACAACCGCACAACAAAAGGGCGCATTTCTCCAGACTCGCGATGTGGCGCAACTGTCTCGCCTGTACCGATCGTACTACACGCCAGCCCTGAAAGAAACCTCGGCCACATTTCGCGATCGCCTGCGGTTCGTCAAATACGAAGGATTAACCTCCCATACCGCCACCGTTCTCGAACAACTGCGATCGTTTTCTGGTTTGGAACTGCAAGACTTTAATCCCGCAGGAGAATGGCAGCGCAATACTATCGACTTTCAGCAGCTATCCGAAGCCGATCGTCCTTGGTGGTCGAACGAATTATATGGCAAAGCGATCGCCAACAGCCGTATCGGTCGCTACCGCCAGATTCTCAGTGTAGATGAAATCGCGATCGTCGAACGGGAATGTCAAGATATTTTACATCTGTTTAGTTATTCTTCTGTTAGCTAGAATTGAAGATGGGGGTGATACAATCAGAAAAGAACAGTAGCGAGTTTGTTTTTACTCCCCTTCTCCCACTAACACAAACGCTGCCCAATCGCGCGGTAACGGATACTCTACCATTGTCGCTAGCATTGCCTGTCGCAAGGCTCGCGCTTTATCGGGCTCGTCCTGCAATTGTTGGTAGAATTGTACCATCAATTCCGCCGTTGGCGCGTCGGGAACTTGCCACAACGAAACCACCACACTCGGTACGCCAGCCCCAACGAACGATCGCGATAACCCCACCACGCCATCGCCCGTAATGCGCCCGCGTCCGCTATCGCACGCGCTCAACACCACTAAATGGGCGTTGAGTTGCAATGGCAAGATCTCAGCCGCCGACAGCAAACCACTATCGTCGCTGGTGGGGGCGAGGGCAAGGGCTCCCGGAATGCCTGTCCCCAAGTCATCGAGGAGCCCGTGTGTCGCCAAGTGAACGAGATCGGCACCACTCAGACGCGAGAGAACGGCTGCTTTGGTCGCTTCCGCACCAATTAGGGGTTCGGTATCGAGAAGTTCGGCGATCGCCTGGGCTTCGAGTTCCGCGCCGGGTAAGGGTTCGAGGGGATCGGGGGATCCCGGAACCGAGGGCATGACGGGGTTGCCCACCACTGTCGCTTGGCGCGGGTAGCCGACGACGAGACGATCGCCTTGGGTTGTCAACCGTTCTCGCTGCTGGCGCGTCAGGCTGAGGGTTTGGATCGAGGGGGCGACGCGAAAGGTATGCTTTTCGATGAAAAACTGCTCGTTTTCGTCTTGTAAGGCGGCAAAAGGAACTAGGAAAAGTTCGCCTTGAGGAATAAAAATGACGTGGGCTTCGGGATCGCTGGGCAGTAAATCGGCAATGGGTTCGATCAGGAGTTGGTAGCTTTCTTGCAAGCGACGAATGCCGGAAAAGTTGTCATCCGTTGCGGTTGTATCTACGATAATTGTAGTCCGAGTTCCCCGTGCAATTTGCGCGATCGCCCCGCGTCCGGTTTGCGCCCCCAAGCTGGCATCAATGGCAGTATCGGCAATTGAGGAATCCTCCAGATCCACTGCCCGCAATTCGATTTCGCCATCGGGATCGACAACCCACACGAACAGTTGAGAATCGCCGATGGCGTATTCAACTAGAGTGGCATTTTGTTCGGCAGCAATAGCGCGAATTTGTTGGATCGAAGGCGGATCGAAATAGGTGCGTTCGGCGCGATCGTAGTCTTCCGCTTCTAAAAATAGGCGGCTGGCAATGAGTTCGACAAAGGCACGCGCCCGACTGCGTTCGGCAATTTCTAGGGCTTCTTCGGGACGATCGTCCTCGATTAAAATTTGTTGCAGTTGTTGGTAACTTGCGGCGATGGTTTCGGCGAAGTCAATTTTTAAGGCATCGCGGCTACCCAATTGAGAGCGCGATCGCTCTAGAATGTCGATAGCTTCGCGCAGCAGTTGTTCCGATCGAGAGCGATCGCCAACAATTGCCCAAACCCGAGATAACTTAGCTAAATACTGTCCGCGCAGAATGTTTTCTGAGGCGCGAAAGTCGCGATCGAGTTCGTTTTGCGTGCGTTCGGCGAGGGTAATGGCGCGATCGCGATCGCCTGCTAGTGCGTAACTAAGCGCTAGTTCAGTAGGGTAAAGTTGCAGAATAACTAGGTTTTGTTCTAGGGAAGAGATGTCAGACGTTTCGGAGATGTTAACTGCTTGTTGGTGAGATTCAATGGCGCGATCGTACTGTTGCAATTCTCGGTACGCATTGCCGAGTAGAACCAAAGAATAGAGCGTTCCAGTATTCAAATCGATGCCCTGACGATCCGCATAAAAATGAGAAGATCGTTCGTGCCAAACTACGGCTTCTTGATAGTTGGCAATGGCGCGATCGTAGTCACCTAAATTCTGATACGCGAGTCCTAAAGAGTTAAAAAGGTTGCCTCGATGAAAAATGTTCTCGTCGCCGAGATCGATCGCGAACGCTTTTTGAAAATAGTCGATCGCATTTTCATATTTTCCCAGACTAGATTGAATGTTTCCCAAACCGCTTAATGCCAAGAGTTCCGATCGGCGATCGTCTAGTTCTCGTGCCAGTTCTAACGTTTGTTGGTAATGCGTTTGCGCCTGGGGGTAACTTCCGAGTTGCAAATACAATCCTCCCAACCAAAATGAGGCTTGCAATTCTCCCGGACGATCGTCAATGTCTTGATAAATAGTTAACGCACGTTCAAATAAGTCGATGGCACTAAACCCATCAGTTTGTAGCAATTGAATTGCTTCGACAAGGAGGCGATCGGCTTCCACTTTGCGATCGCTTTGCACTTGCGCGATCGCGGGAGAAACCAACAAAGGAATGGCACTGACAGCAACAATAGCAGAACTACGAAACATCGATCGCTCCTTTTAATTGTTTCAGAATTTGCAATACCGGATACAGATCGTTACCTGGGTTGCGAATATAGAACATTTTCGATAAACTGTAGCGAGCGATCGCCTTACGATCGAGTTTGACAAATAAAAAGTTGGCTCCATTCGTCAGCAGTCCGAAGCGAGGACGATCGCGGTCAGGAAAACCTAACAAATAGGCGAGCAGTTGCGCCAAACCAACTTCTAGAGAAAATGCGGCTCTTTTTGACTCGATGGCGGCAATCCAGAATCCGTTGCTTGCTAAGAGAACATCAATTTTCCCTGTCACTTTTGTCTCTCCATCCAGATCGAAAATATCGATAGATGCTTCAGTCTTAATATGGAAGGGAGGCAAATAAAATCCCGCCAAATCCAGCAGTGGCGACAGTACGATCGTTTTCACTGCACTTTCGAGTAAAGGAGGATAATCTAACAGATTGATATAGCTTGCTTTTACGCGATCGAGTTTTTGTTTTTCCGACTCCTCGAGTTCGGGGAATCTTTGTTGCCATTCCCAAAAGAAATTCTCGTCTTCGGTTAGTTGGACTCCGAAGCGATCGCTGAGTTCTCTTACAGTAATATCTTTAGCCGATCGAGTTTGCACCATCAATTTTATCTGTGCGAGCAAAGTTTTCCTTGCTGCATCTGACTAGACGATCTAAAATGCTTTATTATTATAGCATAAAAATCGTACTTTGGTTTACCCGATAACCTCATCTACTGTTAACTGACAATCTGGGAAAGCAAGTGGAGTCATTTCCTCCTCAGTTTGAAAAGTTCGTTTTGTCCGATACCCCTGCGAACTCGGATCGCGATAGACTTCCACCCAACCTCGAGTCAAATCCACCAACCACATCTCGATAATTCCCGCCGTTCCATAGAGGGGAACTTTCACTTCGCGATCGAATTGTATCGTCGTGTCGGCGACTTCTACCACTAACAAAACGTCATCGGGTTGGGGATAGCGATCGCCGTAGAAATCCGATCGCGGTTGCAGCAATGCTAAATCCGGTTGCGGTTGCGATCGCTGGTTCAGTTCGATAGAATTTTGCGGCCAAATGACAGCGCGATCGGCCAATGCAATCGCAAAATATTGAGTCAAGCGGGCGACGCAGGCCTGATGTTTTGTCCCGATCGGCGACATTTCTAAAATCGTTCCGTCAATGAGTTCTAGGCGTTTTTCAGGCGCGATCGCGCCGACTTCCGCCAGTTGGCGATAGGCTTGTACGTCAAAGCGATAAATTGTTGGGTAGTCTGTTGTCGCGGCGGGAAGCATTGTCTAAATTTTCAATCTTGTAAACGTTCGCCCTTTACACGCGATCTTTAGGTACACAGAAACCCGGTTTCTGAAAGGATAGACTCGAATTTTGTCTGGCGATCCGCGAGAAACCGGGTTTCTTACTTTGACCTGAATGCTTACGCCTGTAGTATAGAAATGTAGGGGCGAACGGCGTTCGCCCTCCAGCCGCCATCGCCCTTACGACGACTTTTTCTTGCGAGTCGATCGCGATTTTGTCGATTTCTTCGACTTCGACTTCGACCCCGCCTTGGCTGCTAGCAACTCCACTGCTTTCTCCATAGACAAATCCTCCACCGACTCCCCTTCGGGAACCGAAGCATTGGTTTTGCCATGCTTGACGTAGGGGCCGTAAGGGCCATCGAAAATATTGACGGGTTCGCCGTCTTCTGGGTGCGATCCCAGTTCCCGTAGCGGGGTTTTCGTGGATTTGCGACCGCCCGCCCCGCGACCTTTTTTCGGTTGCGATAGCAGTTCCAAAGCGCGATCGAGGGTAATGGTTAAAACGTCATCGCCTTCGGATTTCTTCAGCGATCGATAGTCGTCTTTCCCTTCCGGGCCGCCTTTTTTATGCACCACGTAAGGGCCGTAGCGTCCCAAGTTGGTTTGAACTTTGTTCCCGGTTTCGGGATGATTTCCCAACGTCCGGGGAAGGGATAGCAACCCCACCGCAATATCGAGGGTGACATTCTCTTTTTGTAACCCTTTGGGAAGGGACGATCGCTTCGGTTTGGGGTTGTCTTCGGTTTTGTCCCCTAACTGCACGTAGGGGCCGTAACTGCCCAATAAAATGTAAATGGGTTCTCCCGTTTCCGGGTGCATTCCCAATTTTTCGGGCCCTTCTGTTTTCTGTTTGAGCAGTTCTTGAACTTGTTCCGGGGCCAGATCTGCCGGGGTCAAATTGTGGGGAATGGAAGCCGTAACCGCACCGTTACCATTGCCATCGCTGGCTTCTAAATAAGGGCCGAATTTGCCGATACGAACGGTGACATCGAGACCTTCCAAGTCGATCGCTTTCGCTTCGCTAGGGTCGATGGCGGTTTCTCGTTCTTTAACTTGGGTGTCGAGACCTTTTTCTCCCAAATAGAACTCTTTGAGATAGGGCAACCACTGAGCCTCTCCCGTCGAAATATGGTCGAGAGTGGCTTCCATTTTGGCAGTAAAGCGGGTATCGACCAGATCGGAAAAATGTTTTTCCAGCAAACTGGTGACAGCAAAAGCAGTAAACGTCGGCACCAAAGCGTTGCCTTGCATTTGGGCGTAACCGCGATCGATAATTGTCCCGATAATGCTAGCGTAGGTACTGGGTCGGCCGATGCCTTCCTTTTCTAGGGTTTTCACCAAAGAAGCCTCGCTGTAGCGCGACGGCGGTTGGGTTTCGTGACCGACGGGTTCGATGTTTTTGCACTCGGGACGATCGCCCACTGCTAAACTCGGTAACACCACTTCTTGGTCGTCGATCGCCGCACTGGGATCGTCGGATCCTTCCACGTAAGCGCGGAAAAATCCGGGGAAGTCGATGCGTTTGCCATTGGAACGAAATCCCGCATCTTCCACTTGCAAATCGACGGTAATAAACGTCAACCGGGCTTCAGCCATTTGGCTGGCCACAGTGCGCTTCCAAATTAGATCGTACAGCGACAACTCGCGACCGCTCAACCCCGTTTCTTTAGGTGTGCGGAACCGACTTCCCGCCGGACGGATGGCTTCGTGGGCCTCTTGCGCCCCCTTGCTTTTGGTGGCGTACTGGCGCGGTTGGGGCGAGAGGTAGTTTTTACCGTACATTTCCTCCACGCACTCGCGGGCGGCGGCGATCGCCTGGTCGGACAAATGCACCGAGTCCGTCCGCATATAGGTAATGTAGCCGTTTTCGTAGAGGTTTTGGGCCACGCGCATGGTGTCTCGGGCCGACAGGCGCAGCTTGCGGTTGGCTTCCTGCTGTAGGGTGGAGGTGGTAAACGGCGGCGAGGGTTTGCGCTTCGAGGCCCGTTCGTCGATATCGGTGACGCGCCAAGGCTTGTCGGTGATGCGATCTTGGAGGGCGATCGCGCTTTCCTCATCTAATAATAGGACGTTGCGACCTTCGGCGATGCGACCGGTGGACTCATCGAAATCCGACCCGGTGGCGACTTTCGTACCGCCAACAGTGACGAGTTTGGCTTCAAACTGGGATGCTTCCTTCTCCAA
>CAKZKB010000146.1 GCA_937121005.1 uncultured cyanobacterium
ACCCAAGACGCACTCGCCGAAGCGGATACCGAACCGGATATCGATCATTTGATCGATCGCTGGTTTCGCAACATCAACCGCATCTTTTTCGGCGGCGACTTAGCGGGTTACAATTTTATCCTAGTCGTCTTCTTCGCCTACGCACTCTATGTTCTGATTCGCCATACTCCCTCCCGAGTCTGGCTGTATATCCTCACCCTCGTCGGCTTTAACTTCCTCGTTTTAGCCATTCCCGATCTCGTTTTTGCTGCGAGACGAACGGCGGGGATCCGCTATTTGTTCCCAACCTATATCAGCGTTCAACTAACGTTCGCTTATTTCTTTGCTTCCCAATTTCCCATTGTCAATAAATGGCAGAAATTCTGGCAATTTTTCCTCTTTGTTATTCTAGGCGGTAGTCTTTTGGTGAGTACCCTCGACGTACAAAAAGAAGTAACCTGGAACAAAAGCGGCGAGAAGGCGAAATATTACTTTCCCACCGCGCAAATTATCAATGTCTACGATCGTCCCTTAATTATCAGCGATGCGTCTCCGGTTGAAGTATTGATGCTTAGCTATCGTCTCCAGTCTCCGGTTGATTTCCAACTTGTCGTTCCTCCCAACGTTCCTACCCTTCCCCCGGAAGTCGATCGCGTCTTCGTTCTCAACCCATCTGTTGAGTTACAAAATGCTTTCTTGTCTCCTTGCTATTTCCCCATCCAAGTCATCGGAATTGAAGACAAAGAACGCTACAACTTGCAGTTAATCGAGTTGCTGTCGCCACAGGGAAACGCCTGTCGTTTCAACGAACGATGAACAAATTCAAAAAACGGTTGTGTAGAAACCCGGTTTCTCAAAGAATAAACTCAAATCTTACCTGGATATAAGCAAGAAACCGGGTTTCTTGTGTAACCTGCGATTAACGAATCTGATATGAGAAAATATATCAATTGGAAAACGGTTTGTATTGCGATCGTCCTGTTAGGAATCGCATTGAGAACGGCAAACCTCGGACATAAATTTTATTGGGATGATGAGGTTCGTACCGCCATCAGAATATCGGGATATTTACCTCAAGATATTGTCGAAGAAATGTATAACGGCGCGATCGTCGAGGTTTCCGAACTCGATCGCTTCAAGTTTCCCAACGCCGAAAAAGACATGGGAGACGCGATCGCAGCTTTGTCCAAACATCCCGAGCACCCTCCCCTTTACTATATCTTAAATCGAGTTTGGGTGCAAGTCTTTGGCAACTCGATCGCCGTCATTCGCAGCCTTCCCGTACTTCTCAGTTTGCTAGGCTTTCCCTGTCTCTATTGGTTGGGTAAAGAACTGTTTCAATCGCCAAAAGCGACTTGGTTTGCCATGGCGATCGTCGCCATTTCTCCTCTCCACATTCTCTACGCACAAGAAGCCAGAGAATACAGTATTTGGACAACAACAATTCTCCTATCCAGTGCGGCGTTGCTGCGTGCTGTTCGCGTCAACACTATTAGAAGTTGGGGGATTTATACCGTAACGGCGATATTAGGATTTTACTCTCATTTTCTGTTTGGTGCAATGGCGATCGCGCAGGGAATTTATGTTTGGGTAATGGAGAACGATCGTCCAAACGTAGGGGCGAACGGCGTTCGCCCAATCAAAACTTATACGAGACAATTTTTATTCAGTATAGCGATCGCGATCCTTGTCTTTTCTCCCTGGATCTTCGTCACCTTCGCACACCTAAATCAAATCGATCGCGTTGTGTCTACCACCAGCGATCGCGTCGAATTGTTTCGTTTAATTAACGTTTGGTTTCGCAGTCTCAATCGCGTCTTTTTTAGTGCCGATCTGGGATCCGCCAATATTATTATCGTCCTTGTCGCCCTTCATAGCATTTATTTTACTTATCGTCACGCACCAAAACGAATATGGTTATTTCTGTTAGGATTAGTTGCTATCCACGCGCTGATAATTATGGGGCCAGATCTAATTTTAGGAGGAACGCGATCGACCCGCATTCGCTATCTCACACCCGCCTATTTAGGAATGCAGTTGACGATCGCATATTTTTTCGCGCAGCAGTTTATACCAATTTCCAGAATTAATGCAACAGATGGGAATTGCAATGTAGGGGCGAACGCCGTTCGCCCAATCCAAAGTGTAATGCCTTTCTCAAAAAATGGTATTAATGGTAAAATGAAGTGGCGGCATCGAAGTTGGCGAATGTTCGCGATCGTCGCTGTCACTGCTAGCATCATCGCCAGTAGCATTGATGTCACCAAAGAAGTGACTTGGAATAAAGGCGATGATAATGCCAGACGCTACCTAAAAACGGCTGAAATTGTCAACTCGTCGCCGCAACCGCTAGTGATTAGCGATGCGTCGCTGCAACCTGGCGATCCGAATGTCGTTTATCTGCTCAATCTCAGTTACAATTTAGACGATCGCGTAAAATTACAGTTGGTGAGGTATCCAAATACGCCCGAAATTCCTGATGGATTTAGCAACATCTATTTATTTCGTCCGTCTCCCGAACTGGCGGCGAAATTGCAGCAGGATCCGGCGATCGCGTTGGTTCCCATTATTGACAGCAGTTCGTTTCCCGTTTGGGAAATAGTGGCGATCGCTGCTAATCAGCCAAAGAAAAATATGCGTATCTAATTAACCTTATCCAGCCTCAAAATCGCTGAGTATTTCTTCCGGTAACGGATCTTCAAAGCGATCGGGAACGACAAATTCACCCGCACACAAACCAAAGGGCCGAGGCGATCGATCGTGTGCTACAATTGGGCAAAGCTCGGCGATCGCTCGACCGTCTTGGACGATGACAATGCGATCGCCTGCTACAACGCGATCGAGGTAAGTTGTCCAATGTTTTTGGATTTCGTCAACCGTTATCGTTAGCATCGTTCTTAGATAGCGAAGCAAATTCGTTATTAAGGACGATCGAGTCAAGTCGATCGTCATCCGCGACTTTAGTGTAAACTATAATCATGCCGACCGTACTGCGAACCGGGCCGTACCGTTTCTATTTTTACAGCCACGAACCCAACGAACCACCGCACATTCATATCGATCGCGAACGGTTCTCTGCGAAGTTCTGGCTGCTACCTGTTGGGTTGGCGAACAATATTGGCTTTAGTGCCAAGGAACTCCGAAAACTCGATTCTTTAGTACGAGAACATCAAGAAACACTCCTGGAGGCATGGTATGGGTATTTTGGCCGTCAAAGCTGACGAACGAGTTAAAAACGTGCATTTTACTGACGCGACGATCGCGGTCGATCTCATGGACGGACGGACGATCGCGGTTCCGCTAGCATGGTATCCTAGATTGTTGAATGCGACTCCAGAACAACGACAGAACTGGGAAATTTGCGGGGGTGGTTACGGTCTTCATTGGGAAGATATTGACGAAGATCTAAGCACTGAAGGAATGTTACGCGGATCTCCTGCCCCTTCTCATACCCTCGCTTAGCTAGAAATGAGCGATCGATTTTGAATTTTGAATTTTGAATTTTGAATTGGAGCGAAGCGACTATCGTCCCCATTCAAAAATCGCTGCCCCCCAGGTTAACCCCGCACCAAAACCAGAAGAAGCCACGATCTGACCGGGTTGAATCTGTCCCGATCGCACCCATTCGTCCAACGCAATGGGAATAGACGCAGCCGACGTATTGCCGTATTTACTGAGATTGCTGACCACCTTTTCGCCATCAATTCGCAAGCGTTTGGCAACCGCATCGAGAATGCGTTGGTTGGCTTGATGCAGCAGCAACCAGTCGATCGCCTCCGGGGTTAAATTGGCTCGAAATAGTGCTTTTTCGATGACTTCCGGGACTTTTTTGACCGCAAACTTATACACTTCTTGCCCGTTCATCACCACCGGCCGATAGGTTCCTTGACTGACTGCAACCCCATCGGTGAGGGATTTTTCCGTACCGCCGAAGGGCAAATTCAAACAGTCGTTTTGCGACCCATCGCTGCGGAGTTCGTACCCTAGCAACCGATCGCGATCGTCCGCTTGCAAGACCACCGCCCCGGCCCCATCGCCAAACAAGACGCAAGTGCGGCGATCGTCCCAGTCCACCCACCGCGACAGGACATCGGCCCCAATCACCACCGCATTTTGATAGGTTCCGGTGCGAATAAACTGGGCCGCCGTCACCACTGCAAACAAAAACCCCGAACAGGCCGCCGTCAGATCGAAGGCCACCGCTTGCTTAGCCCCGATCGCCGCCTGGACGACACTGGCACTCCCAAACAGATCGTCAGGCGTGGAAGTCGCTAAAACAATTAAATCCACCTTCTCTGGTGCTAACTCCGCCATCTGCAAGGCATGGCGGGCGGCCCCGGCCGCCAGATCGGTAACGGCCCGATCGCCCTTGGCAATGTGTCTTGCCCGGATCCCGGTGCGCGTGGCGATCCACTCGTCCGAGGTTTCGACGATGTGGCTGAGTTGGTGATTGTCGAAAGCGATCGGCGGTACGGCTGCACCGCTTCCCGTCATGGCGATACCGATAGCAGTCATCTCAATTTTGGATTTTGGATTTTAGATTTTGGATTGACGATCGCTAATAAGTAGAGACTCACTGACGATCGACTCGCAAATTCGATCGATTCGGGATCGCTCGGGGAGTGTGCGTCACAAACGCATTCTACCCTATACCGATCTCAGCCGACGTGCTGAGCTTGGCGGTAGTTTTCGTGCAAGCGTTCGAGAACCCGATTGTCGATCGCAGTTTTGGCCAGGCGAATGGCATTGGCGATCGCGGGGCCCCGAGAACTGCCATGGGCGATAATCGCCACCCCATCGACTCCCAGCAGCAACCCGCCGCCATGTTCGACGCGATCGATCCGCGATCGCACTCGCTGGAAGTACGGTTCGAGGGTATCGCCATCGAACCCCTTCAAGAGTTCGTCTTGGCACACTTGCAGCATGACATCGCCCACTGCTTCGGCAAACTTGAGTAAAATGTTGCCCACGAAGCCATCGCAAACGATGACATCAAAATCCCCCGTGAGTACGTCTCGCCCTTCCGCGTTGCCCACGAAGGGAATTTTAGGATTGTCTTCTAGTAATTGGTGCGTGCGAACGGCCGCATCGTTGCCTTTAGAGGGTTCTTCGCCAATATTGAGCAGCCCAACCCTGGGATCGTCAACCCCTAACACCGACTGGCTGTAGATCGTCCCCATGAGGGCAAACTGTTCGAGGAACTTAGGACGACAGTCTACATTGGCCCCCACATCTAAAATCAACACCGACTTACCAGACACCAGCGTTGGCAACACGGCCCCGATCGCCGGGCGATCGACCCCCGGTAGTCGCCCCAGTCGCAACAGGGCCGCCGCCATGGCCGCCCCGGAGTGACCTGCCGACACCACTGCGTCCGCTTCTCCCTCTTTGACCAAGCTGGTGGCCACGTTAACAGAGGCCCGAGGCTTGCGACGCAGCGCCGTTAGGGGTTCCTCGTGCATATCCACAATGCCATCGGCAGGAACGATGCGAATATTGTCTGCCTTGGCAGACAAAAAGGGTTCGATCTGCTGCGGATCTCCCACCAGCAGCACTTCTACGTCCATACGCTGGAAGGATTCGATAGCGCCAGCGACAATTTCTTTAGGGGCGCGATCGCCTCCCATGGCATCCAGTGCGATTCGTGCGCGAGTCAGGCCCATCATCGAAATGCGGTACAAAGTCTTAAAAATTTTATCAGAAAGTGGGGATCCCTAATGCAAAATCGGTAATGGAGTCATCGCACGGGAGTCGTAGTAAGGATGCTACAAGTGTTCGGATCGGGACTTTTAGCCCTGTGGTTGAAGTCGGCGGGAATCCACGTCACCACCCACGAGAAGGCGTGGTTGGGGGTTCCGGGATCGGCGCGGTGGGTCGCGAAAACCCAGACCGATCGCCAAGCTGAAGCGATCGTCGATGCCTATCTGAAACAGTTGCAGCAACAGCAGCAGGATCCGGCCCGTCAGGGAATTTGGATCCAAGATGGCTGGCGGCGACTGGCCGATCGCAATGGAACCGAACCGCGATCGGCCGCTTCCCTAACCAAAATTGCCACCAGTTTGGCAGCGTTGCGAGAGTGGGGGCCGAACTATCAGTTTTTAACCATCGTGGCGGCCCGAGGCGAGGTGGAAAATGGCGTGTTAAAGGGGGATCTGGTCGTCAAAGGTGGCGGCGACCCGGATTTTCTCTGGGAAGACGCGATCGCCGTCGGTAACGCTCTCAACGACATGGGAATCCGCCAGGTAACGGGCAATTTAGTCGTTGAAAACCGCTTCGCCATGAATTTTGAGTTCGACCCCCAAAAGGCGGGAGAGGCGCTGAAATTGGGATTAAATCGGGATCTGTGGGCCGCCCAGGCCCCGGATGCGATTTATGTTCGCGGAGAACTCCCCGAGGGCACGCCTCAACCCAAGGTCGAAATTTTGGGGACAGTTGTCGCACCTGCGGTATCGTCGCAGCGAACCTGGGGAGATGGCGGATCGACTCCCGTGACACCCACTACCCGGCCGGAATTGGGAGGCGATACGCTGCTGTTGAACTATCCATCGCTGAAATTGGTGGAGATTCTCAAAGAAATGAATGTCTACAGTAATAATAATATTGCCCACGCCCTGGCCGATTCGTTAGGCGGTGGGGAAGTGGTGATGCGAGAGGCGATCGCGGCTACAGGAGTTCCAGAAACAGAAATTCAGCTAATCAATGGGTCGGGTTTGGGTCAAGAAAACCAAGTCTCGCCGCGTGCCGCTTGTGCTATGCTGGTGGCGATCGAGCAAATTTTGACACCCATGGGTGTCAAAGTTGGGGAAGCCTTCCCGGTTTCCGGTCAAGATATCGGGACGCTGGAATTTCGCAACATTCCCCCCGGAAGTGCGGTCAAAACGGGGACGCTGTGGAATGTCAGCGCATTGGCAGGGTTTTTGCCCACCCGCGATCGCGGATCGATTTGTTTCGCGATCGTCAATGGCGGCGAAGACTTCATCGAACCGTTCCGCGAGTCCCAAGATGAGTTGTTGAAAGCGTTGCAGAACCACTACGGCTCACCTAAAGATTAATGCTCCAGTGGTAGGAGATAGATAAGCAAATATCCCCTAGACTCTGTAAATCAACACAAATCGATTATGGAATGGAAGAGTTGGCAAAATTTACCGTTTGCAGAACGCGATCGTTTACCCGAAGCATCTGGAATTTATATTATTGTTGATTCCAACGATCGCGTTTGGTACGTGGGGAAATCAACTAATCTCAAAAATCGCTGGTTGGCAAGAAGAAACCCCCGCCAGTTGGCAGGGGAAATGCTCTAAGTTAACCCAAAAACAGGATTACAGGGCATTACCGCGAGGCAGAACCTCTTCGGGGAATTCAAACCCTTCGTGG
>CAKZKB010000147.1 GCA_937121005.1 uncultured cyanobacterium
CCAGCGGCCCCTTCGTCCCGAACGAAGTGCGCTACCAAGCTGCGCTACATCCCGTTACGCTACAGTGTAGCATCTCTATTACTTTAGCACAATGCTAGCGCGATCGCTTTTATTTGTCGTCGGACTGGTTACGGGAAGCGCGGCGGGACTGCTGGGAATTGGCGGCGGTTTGTTGATGGTTCCGGTACTGACCCTGTGGGGGGCTTCGACATTGCAAGCCACCGCCACCAGCTTAGTTGGGGTTTGTCTGGGGGCCATATCGGGCAGCGCCCGCAACTGGCAAACCGGGGATCTGTCCCTGCGCGGGGCGCTGGCGTTGGCACTGGGGGGCATTCTGGGGGCGCAAGCGGGAGCCTGGTTGGGCGATCGCGTTCCCGATTTTACCCTGGACTTGGGGTTTGCAGCCCTGCAAGTGGCGGCGATTTTCCTGTTGGGGTTGCGGCGGCGGTTGCAGCAACGAGACGGAAGCGAGACGATCGCGTTTCCTTGGGGTCGCACCTTGGCGATCGGGGTTTTGGCCGGGATCCTGTCGGGACTGTTCGGCGTGGGAGGCGGTGTCGTCATGGTGCCCTTGCAAATGCTAATCCTATCCGTGCCGATTAAAGTTGCCGTCCGTACCAGTTTGGGGGCGATCGTCCCGATCGCGGCTTCTGGTTTAGTCACTCACAGTTACAACGGTAACGTCCTCTGGGTTCCGGGACTATTTTTGGGGGCCGGTGGCGTTTTGGGGGCCCAGTTGGGGACGCGAGTGTTGCCGAAATTGAGCGATCGTCGCGTCGGACACCTGTTTCGGGCGTTGCTGTTGGTAACGGCGGCGTATATGGCGATCCGAGGGTTGGTTGAGGTATTCAAATAATAGGAAATGTAGGGGCGATTCGCGAATCGTCCCTCGACATCGAATGTAACGAAACATTGCGCGTTCTCATTTGCGGCCCTGCGATCGCGTATGATGTCGGACTGAAGGGAACGGGCGCACCTGTCTGGATCCCGACAGCCCCATCTAGACCGGGACGCAATGAAACACTTCTTAACGAAACGAACCCCCCAGTTCTGAAATATCGGGGGCCTAAAAATAATAGGATATTAAGGGTTGCCCCCTTCGGCCCCGTTCCCAGTCGTCCTTTTTCAATTCCTGTCGTTATCTCACATTTTTTGCGAATGAGCGTTACAGCAAGTGGTGGAAGCTCCCTCGTCCGTCCCCAACTCTATCGGACGGCTCCTCTATCGACCATCTCCCAAGCCGAACAGCAAGATCGCTTTCCGGGACTGAGCGAACTGCAAGACCTCGATACCTTCTTCAAGTCCGGTGCCCAGCGTCTCGCGATCGCCCAACGGATTACCCAAAACTCCGATTCTTTGGTGTCGCGAGCGGCCAACCGCATCTTTACCGGGGGATCGCCTCTGGCTTATCTGGAAAAACCCTCCGACCCCGCGCCGGCCATGGCCCTGTCGGGAATGTCGGAAACTGACAGCGATGCGATGCAAGGACGCACCACCTACGCCGAAGGTTCGGGCGCGCAAGGCTTTTTCGATAGCGTCCGCAACCTGTTTAGCGTCGGTGGCGGCAGTGCCGGGCCGGCCCCGACGAACTTCCGACCGATCAACATTTCGCGCTACGGCCCCGGTAACATGGCCAAGTCCCTGCGCGATATTAGCTGGTTTTTGCGCTACCTCACCTACGCGATCGTCGCTGGCGATCCCAACATCATTTCGGTGAACGTGCGCGGACTGCGCGAAATCATCGAAAATGCCTGTTCGTCGGATGCGACGATCGTCGCCATTCAAGAAATGCGCGGCGGATCGCTGGCTTTGTTCGGTGGCGACGCAGAAGCCAAGAATATTGTCGGTCAATATTTCGACGTGCTGCTGAGCGAATTTAAAGCACCTACGCCGTCGAACAAACTGCGTAAAACCGACGCACCCGATCGCCAAGGCTTGGAACTGCCGCAAATCTACTACAACGCGGCCTTGACCCGGCAAAAATTTGTCATGAAACCGGGCTTGTCCTCCTCGGAAAAAGAGGCGATCGTCAAATCGGCCTATCGGCAAATCTTCGAGCGCGACATCACTCGTGCCTACAGCTTGGGCATTTCCGATTTGGAGTCCAAGTTCAAAAACTGCGAAATCTCGGCCAAGGAATTCGTGCGCCGCTTGTGCAAAACGCCGTTGTATCGCAGTCAATTCTTCACCCCGTTTATCAACAGCCGCGCCCTAGAACTGGCATTTCGCCACATTCTCGGTCGTGCGCCGTCGTCGCGTGAAGAGGTACAAAACTACTTCGCGATCGTCTCTGAAGGCGGTTTGGCTCCCTTAGTCGATGCCCTGGTAGACTCGCAAGAATACTCCGACTACTTCGGCGAAGAAACCGTCCCCTACCTGCGCGGTTACGGCCAAGAAGCACAAGAATGTCGCAACTGGGGGCCGCAATTCGACCTGTTTAACTACAGCGCCCCCTTCCGCAAAGTTCCCCAGTTTATCACCCTGTACGCGGCTTACACTCAACCGCTACCCGACCAACATCCCTACGGACAAGGCAACGATCCGTTGGAAATTCAGTTCGGGGCCATTTTCCCCAAAGAAACGCGATCGCCCAAAAACAGCCCCGCACCCTTTGGGAAAGATACTCGCCGGCCGTTGATTAACCGCGGCCCCGGTATTGACAACCAAATTGGCAACCCGAAAGCGCGGGGCAAATCGCCGGGAACCTTGGGGCCCAAGGTGTTCAAACTCGAACCCGTCCCCCGCGATCGTTCCGGCAACGGAGCCAGTTCTAACAGCATCGAAAGCCGCACCCAGACTGTGATTCGGGCAGCTTACCGCCAGGTGTTCGGTCGCGAAGTCTATCAAGGCCAAGAACTGAAAGTCGCCGAAATCAAACTCGAAAACGGCGAAATCACCCTGAAAGAGTTCGTCCGCGCCCTGGCCAAATCGAAGACCTTCCGGGATCTGTATTGGACTTCGCTGTACGTTTGTAAGGCGATCGAATACATCCACCGCCGCCTGTTGGGTCGTCCCACCTACGGGCGATCGGAAATGAACGCCTACTTCGATATCTGCGCCAAGAAAGGATTCTACGCCCTCGTCGATGCCATTCTCGACAGCGAAGAGTACAACGTTACCTTCGGCGAGAATACCCTACCCTACGAACGCTATCTGACCGCAGGTGGCCAGGCATTGCGAGCATTGCGCGTAGGTACGGTACGCGAAATCGGTACGCCGAAAGTGGAAAAACCCGTCACGCCTCGCTTCGTGGAGTTGGGAAC
>CAKZKB010000148.1 GCA_937121005.1 uncultured cyanobacterium
GCTACTTATCCGAAGCTGCTCCTGCTCGGCTCGTCTCAGTTACAACAGATTAATATCGAACATTCTGGAGGCCCTTGTAGTTCCTTCATCCAAAAATTGGGATTTCAACTGGTATTTCTACCGGGGATGGAGGAACCCGATCCCAATTCATCCATACCCGTTTCCTTAGAAACTTTGCCGCAACTCAACGAAGCCGATCTTATCGTTCTGCTCGGCCACAATTTCGACAATCTCAACTCGATTGAAAATATGGATCGATTTGAAGAACATCAACTATCCAATCTCAAACAAGCCTGGGAAAACAACGCGATCGCCCAATCTCTCGATGCGAGCAAAGCCGGACGAGTCTATTTTATCTCTACCTATCTATGTCGGGGTTTACCGGGGGCGATCGGCACTGAATTGTATCTTGAGGCTCTCAAAGAGCAATTGCTTTCGGAGGAGTAACTGAGAAGATTGCAAACACAATTTCCTGAGTTCAGAAGTACGAACTTACAAAATAAAAGTTCAATTCTGATTCTTAAATCAATTGGAGCATTGTAACTGCCATGACCATCGATATTAACGATTTAGACATTCTAGACTTGATGGCGCAAAGCCAAAAAATCTATCGGATAACCGAGTTTTGTACCCAATACGATCCGCCCGACTTGTTAGGGAAAGGATGCAATCTCGTCATCCAACTGAGGGGAGGGTTAAACATTCACATTCTAGAAGGAAACTTGCCGCAACCTTTGACGGTACGCAGGAAACATCAAGAACAATTTCCAGTGATCGCTAAATTTTATTTGTCGGGAGATTCGAGGGTTAAAACCAAGAACGCACCAGAAAGACTGGCCGACTATGAAGAAGTGGCGGGTTGCAACTATCTCTACTATTTACCCGATGTTGTGGAAGCAGAGGAGTGGAAACCCCACGAACCGACGCAGGTGGTGATGATTTATGCCGATCTAAACTATTTCCGGGCGATCGATCCTGCCGATCGCATTCTCCCGCCTTCACTGCAACGCTTGTTACGAGAAAATGGACGATTTCATCAGCCGTTGGGAAAAATGACCCTAGCCATGAACCAAGTGTTGCGGCAAATTCTCCACTGTCCCTATCAGGGAATTACCCAACAGTTGTATCTTGAATGTAAGGCACTGGAATTGTTAGCGTTGCAATTCGATCGCCTGGAAGCAGACGCACCCGAACCCCGGCAGTTAGCACTCAAACCGAAGGAATTAGAACGGGTTGAGCGCGCCCGAGATTTACTCGTCCAGCAGGCTAAAAATCCACCTTTACTAAAGGAACTAGCCTATCAAGTTGGGTTGAGCGAGCGCAAATTGACCCAAGGCTTTCGACATTTATTTGGGACGACTGTCTGCGGTTATTTGTCTGACTATCGCCTCGAACAAGCCCGAGATCTGCTCCACCAATCTCATATTACTGTAGCTCAGGTGGCTGCGCGAGTGGGCTACCGCAATCCAGAAGCGTTTAGCACCGCATTCCGTCGCAAGTTTGACATCCCTCCTAAAGCCTACCAGTTGGGGCGACGGTAATCGCGATCGAAAAATGTGGGTTTCGCAAAGAAAAAAAGTCGGGTTCGCAAAGATCGCGATCGCGTTAACTCGCTATCATGCTCTCATCCAACCAATTAAGAAAAATTTGCATTAGCAAGACTGGTGTGGGGTTGGGTAAGTGAGGAACAATGAAACACAGATTTGCCCCGTCTTCGATCGGTGTATTCAGCGCGATCGCCCTGTCGATCGCCCCGTCGGCGATCGCCAAGGAAGCGGCGGTTCTACCCACAGAGGCGATCGACCCCGTACAGCGCAAACAGAACGATACCGCCGTTGTCGAGATTACCAACATTCGCATCGAGGAAACAGCAGACGGGATCCAAATGCGACTGGAAACCGAAGGCGAGTTAGGGATTCCTAACACCGCGATCGCCGGAAATGCGATCGTCGCCGAAATTGACAACGCTGTCTTAATGTTAGCAGAAGGAGAGGATTTTATTGTCAGCGATCCCGCCACCGGAATCGATCGGGTCAGCGTTACCAGTTTACCCGAAAATCGGGTACGGATTGAGATTTTGGGTATCGCCGGGCCGCCAACTGTGGCGATCGATGCGGATGTTTCTGGCATCACTGTCACCGCCACTCCCATGGAAGAAGAAATCATCGATATTGTGGTTACGGGAGAGCAAATTGACAACGATTACTTTGTCCCCGAAGCGACCACCGGAACTCGCATTGAAACCCCCATTATCGAGATTCCGCAGTCGCTCCAGGTCATACCTCAAGAAGTCATTGAAGACCAACAAGCCACCGATTTACGAGATGTTCTCCGCAACCTCAGTGGGGTGACACCGAGCGGATCGGCGGGAAATTCCGTCACTGATTTCACAATTCGAGGTTTTCAAGACGCACCCATTTTACGAGATGGTTTCCGGCAAAATCCTCTCAATCGCGGAACGCCTCAACTAGCCGATCTCGAACGGGTAGAAGTGTTGCGAGGGCCAGCATCTATTTTATACGGTGCTGTGGAGCCGGGAGGGGTCATTAATTTGGTGAGCAAAGAGCCACTCGCCGAGCCATTTTATGAAACTCAAGTGCAGATTGGCAACCGCCAACTGTTGCGTCCTCGGCTCGATATTTCCGGGCCGTTGACCGACGATCGTAGTTTGCGCTATCGCTTGAATTTAGCCTACGAACACAGCGAACCTTTTCAAGATTTCGAGCAAGATATCGAGCAGTTTTTAGTCTCTCCCGTCGTCGCTTGGAGTCCGGGCGATCGTACCGATTTGACCGTCCGACTTCAGTATTTCGACAACGAAGCACCCACAAATAACGGGTTAGTTGCCTTTGGCGATGGTGTCGTTGATGTTCCTTTCGATACCATTACTTCTGCTCCAGACGATCCGGGGATACAAGAAAACAATCTAATCGTTGGATACGATTTAGAACATCGTTTTAGCGACAGTTGGCGACTGCGAAATGCCTTCCGATTTTCAGATTTTTCCAGCGACCTGGCACTCCGAAATCCCTTCTTTATCAACGAGGAGACGGGGATTCTCGGTCGCGTTCCGGTTCGCCTCCAAACGGACACCCAAACCTATAGTTTGCAAACAAACGTCGTCGGAGAAGTCGCCACCGGATCGATCGAACATACGCTCGTATTGGGTGTCGATCTCGATCGCACCGAAGACGCTCAACCTGCTCAGGCGGGTTCTTTTAGCGATCCGTTCGAGATCGATATTTTCGATCCAAATTATGACAGCGATCCGGACATTGACTTTGACGATCTGCCATTTTTATCCAACTTTGGCTTTTCAGAAACGGAAACCGATCGCCTGGGAATTTACCTTCAAGATCGGATCGATTTGTTGGACAACTTGATTCTCGTGGCGGGATTGCGCTACGATACGGTCGAGCGCACGACGGCTCCCTTACTTGACTTTGATGAAACGGGGCCGGAAACCACAGAAAATGACGATGCTTTCACGCCTCGGGTGGGAATTGTTTTTCAGCCCAATGCCGATTTATCCTTCTACGGTAGCTATTCTCAATCGTTTACTCCCAATCTGGGTACGACGGCTGAAGGTGACGCTCTCGAACCCGAACGCGGAGAAGGCTTTGAAATTGGAGCCAAATCCCAACTGATGGACGGCAATTTGTTGGCAACTCTTGCCTATTTCGACATTACCCGACGCAATGTTTCCACTGCCGATCCGGACAGTATGTTTGGCTCAATTGCCACAGGAGAGCAGCACAGTCGCGGTATTGAATTTGATGTTGTGGGCGAAATTTTACCGGGATGGAACGTTTTGGCTTCCTATGCTTTCATTGATGCCGAAGTCACTGAAGACAACACCATTCCGGAAGGAAATCGGTTGTTTAACGTTCCCGAACACAGTGCTAGTTTGTGGACGACTTACGAAATTCAACAAGGAGATTTACAAGGCTTGGGCTTTGGTCTAGGCTTGAGGTATGTTGGGGAACGAGAGGGCGATCTAAACAATAGTTTTCAAGTGGAGGATTATTTCTTAACCAATGCGACTCTCTTTTATCAGGGCGATGATTTCCGCCTCGCTCTCAATGTGGAAAATTTGTTCGATATCAGCTATATTGAGACAACGGATAACTTGCGACGTGCGGGTCTCGAACCGGGCGATCCGTTTACGATCGTCGGCTCGATTTCGGTGCAATTTTAATGGCTCGATTGCGAACGAGGAGTAGAATTACTGTGAAACAATGGATCTCGATCGCGTTTTTAAGTCTGACGATCGCGGCTTGTAACAATACAGGCGATCGTCCGATCGCGCCATCCGAAATATCGAAAAATTGCCGCATCGTTCCCCACCTTCAAGGCGAAACTGAAATCTGCGGCGAACCGCAAAGAATTGTGGTTTTAGGGCCGTCTGTGCTAGAGCCATTGTTGGCGTTAGGCGGGCAACCCGTCGGCTTCGCGGACTATACAGCATGGCACAGAGGCGACTACAACAAACCCAGCCAGCAAATCCCCTATTTGGGGCATTTAGTAACAACGCAACCGACGAATCTCGGAACGGCTTTCGAGCCGTCTATCGAAGCCATTGTCGGCCTTCAACCCGATTTAATTTTGGCCACTCAAAGCAATGTTGACGGGTACGAAACCTTGTCTGCGATCGCCCCAACGCTCCTCTTGAGTCGCAATGATGACGATAGCGAAACCCGCCTGCGAGCGATCGCCAAAGCCCTCGATCGCCCTCAACAGGCAGAAGAACTCATTGCAGAAAGACATCAGAATGTTGCCAAAGCTCGCGATCGCTTCGCCTCCCTCGCGGCCGATCGCCCCAAGATGCTGCTACTGGGAGCAATTGATTGGGAAGAATTATATTTAGGCGATCGCAATTACGGACTTTGCAGTTCTCTGTTGCAAGAGTTGGGATTTGAACTGGTGACACCTCCCGGCTTAAATCCCTCGGTTGCCGATTCCCCAATTCCTATTTCTCACGAAACTCTATCTCAACTCAACGATGCCGATTCCGCGATCGTCTTTACGGGAAATCTTGCTGAATTGAACGGTCAAGATGATTTTGAAACTCATCAAGTTAACCACATCAAACGAGCTTGGCAAGAAGACGCGATCGCCCAATCTCTAGATGCGAGCAAAGCCGGACGGGTCTATTTCATTCCCGGCTATCTGTGTCGGGCATTTCCAGGGACGATCGGCACTGAATTGTATCTCGAAGAACTTAAGGAGCAATTGCTGTCAGTCGCTTCGTCAGCCCTCGTTCTGTTACACTAACGAAAATTAGTTGCATTTGTGACGCAGCGAGGCTGAGACAGGCATGGCGATCGAGTTGACCAACCGCATCATCAAGGATATTGAGGCGCAAGCCAAAGCGCAAGGCGAGCAGATTGACCAACCGCTAGACTCGGGCAGTCAGAACCATTTGCCGAAACAGCTTGGGGAAGGGGGCGATCGCCGGATTTACCTGCGTAACGGCCTGACGATCTGCATTCGTCAATGCCAGCTTTGGCAAACCGTTCGCCACGCCAAACAGCATGGCTCGAACTTCCTCGTGACAGCCAAATTTTACCTATCGGGAGGGTCGCGAGTACGAACCCTCGATGCGACTGATATTGCCACTGAGTACGAAGAAATCAAAGGTTGCCACTATCTCTACCATTTACCCAACCACACGGAAGTAGAAGAATGGCCGGCCGACGAGCCGATTCATGTTGTTTATATCTGTGCCGAACCCAGTTATTTCAGGATGTTCGATGCGGGCAAAATGGCGCTATCAACCTCGCTCCGCCAGCTATTGGAAGGCGACGAAACCCAACGCTTCCATCAACCGCTAGGACAGATGACCCCTCCGATCTGGCAGGCCATCCAGCAAATCTTGTACTGTCCCTACACTGGCGTAATGCAGCAGATTTATTTAGAAAGCAAAGCACTAGAGCTATTCGCGACGCAGTTTTCTTTGTGGACAGATACACCATCGCCGCAAACTTCGATGGCGCTTTCTACTCAAGATATCGAACAACTGCACCAGGCGAAAGCGATTTTAATCGATCGGGCGACGCAGCCACCTTCTCTGATAGAATTGGCGCGACAAGTCGGACTAAACGATTGCAAACTGAAGCAGGGATTTCGGCAACTGTTTGGTACGACCGCTTTTGGTTATCTGCGAGACTATCGCCTCCAGCAAGCCAAAGAACTACTGCAAAACTCTAACTTGACGATCGCCAGCGTGGCAGCAAAAGTCGGCTATAAGAGTCCAGAAGCCTTTTGCAATGCCTTTCGCCGCAAGTTTGCCATCAGTCCCAAAGCCTATCAATTGAGCCAACGAGCGTGACTTCGACGTGCGGGAGTCGAGCAAAACTCCGTGACGCACAGAAAAAACTCCGTTACACGCAGATCGCGATCGCGTTTCCCTCCTATGATGCTTTCATCTAAGCAATTAAGAAGTATTTGCATTAGCATCTCGATCGGGGAAGTCAGAAACGATGAAACAGCGACCGCATCCATCTTTGACCCTGTTAGCCGGGGCGATCGTCTTGGCGACAGTGGATCCCGCTTTCGCTGGGGCCACTCAGAAGCGATCGCCTCTGGAAGCAGAACCGGGGACTAAAACCTTAACCGCCGAGGTGTCCGATCCGGTACACCGCAAACAGAACGATGTGCCTGTTGTCGAAATTACCAACATTCAGGTTGAGGAAACAGCAGACGGGATCGTCGTGCGACTGGAAACCGAGGGCGAGTTAAGAATTCCAGGAACCGCGATCGCCGGAAATGCAGTTGTCGCCGAGATCGACAACGCTGTCTTAATGTTAGCAGAAGGAGAGGATTTTATTGTCAGCGATCCTACCGCCGGAATCGATCGGGTCAGCGTCAGCAGTTTACCAAATAACCGGGTACGAATTACTATTTTAGGTGTTGCCGGGCCGCCAACCGTTGACATCCGTGCGGACGTTTCTGGTATCGCTGTCACCGCCACTCCCATCGAAGAAGAAATTATCGATATTGTGGTCACGGGAGAGCAAATCGAAAACGATTATTTCGTCCCGGAAGCCACAGCTGGAACCCGTACTGATACCCCATTGCGGGATATTCCCCAATCGATTCAGGTGATTCCGCAACAGGTTATTGAAGACCAGCAGGCGATCGGTCTCGAAGAGGTACTCGAAAATGCGGCTGGGGTAACGTTTCTGGGGAATGATGATGGTCGCGGTTTTAACTTTGGCATTCGGGGGTTTAACTTTGTTCCCGTTCTGCGGGATGGTTTTGTTCTCTCTGAATTTGGAGCAGATGTCGCCGAACCGGAAGTCGCGAATCTGGAACGAGTTGAAGTATTGAGAGGCCCTGCTTCCGTTTTATACGGTCAGGCCGAACCGGGTGGTGTCATCAATCTTGTTACGAAACAACCCTTAGCAGAGCCGTATTACAACCTTCAATTTCAGGTCGGAAATCGCGAGTCGATTAGTCCCAGTATCGACCTGTCAGGGCCGTTAACCGGGGATGGACGCTTGCGCTATCGCCTCAACGCTCTCTACCGCCACGGAGAAAGTTTTCGAGATTTTGAGAACGATTTCGATCGCGTTTTTGTCGGGCCGACTTTGGCTTGGCAAATTAGCGATCGCACGGATCTAACCGTTAGCCTAGAATACACTGAAGATGACGAACCCCTTGATTTTGGCACTGTTGCTTTTGGGGATGGCATTGCTGACATTCCTCTAGAGCGAGTCGTCAACACCAATCCCGACAATACGATCGAACAGGATTACTTAAATGTAGGATATACCCTAGAACATCGTTTTAGCGACCATTGGCAACTTCGCAATCAGTTTCGCTACACTTCTAGTGCCTACGACCAAGGTGTCTTGCCACTTCCTCTTTCTCTAGACGAATCGACTGGAATCTTGAACCGTGTATTTGCGGCCCAATCCAACGAGACAGATACTTATTCGCTCTATACCAATGTCCAGGGTGAATTTAATACGGGTTCGATCGAACATACCTTGTTGCTTGGAGTCGATCTATTTCGTGCGGAAGGTGAAATTATCACGCGATTTGGTCGAAATTTCCTCGCTCCCATTAATATCTTCGATCCAGATTATTCAACTGCTTCCACTCCCTCTTTAGAAAGCCTCGATCTAATCCCTGGCAATAGCAATACCTCGACAACCGACCAACTGGGTATTTATCTGCAAGACCAAATCGACATTTTGGATAATTTAATTTTGGTCGGAGGGTTACGTTACAACACGGTCGATCGAGAGACGACAGACCTTGTAACTGATGAAGAGACAGAGCAAGATTATGACGATCTAATTCCCCGCATCGGTATCGTCTACCAGCCAGTCGAACCTATTTCTCTGTATGCCAACTACTCTCGCTCTTTTGCACCGAATTTTTTTGCCACCGATGCAGATGGCGAACCCTTAGAACCCGAACAAGGCGAAGGATTTGAAGTTGGCGTTCGAGCCGAATTAATCGACGATCGTCTGGCAGCGACGCTTGCTTACTTCGACATCACCAAGCAAAATGTAGCGACAGCCGATCCCAACGATCCCTTTGCATCGGTTGCTGTTGGAGAAGAACGGAGTCAGGGTATCGATTTGTACCTGACTGGAGAAATTTTACCAGGTTGGAATGTCGTAGCGTCCTATGCTTTCATTGATGCGGAAGTAACTGAAGACAACACAGACATTGTAGGCAATCAGTTGAGGGGTATTCCCGAACACAGTGCCAGTTTGTGGACGACTTACGAAATTCAATCTGGAGATTTACAAGGCTTGGGTTTGGGTTTGGGATTTAACTTTGTTGGGGAACGACAAGGCGATCTAGCCAATAGTTTTGAGGCCGATAGCTATTTCTTGACGAATGCAGCTATTTTCTATCGGCAGGAAAAGTTTCAACTTCGTCTGAATCTTGACAACCTCTTTGATGTCGATTACATTGAGGCTCTAGGGAACAACCGCGTTCGAGGAATTTATCCGGGGGATCCATTTACGATCCGAGGATCTGTTTCCATAGAATTTTGATCCTACTCTACTACTTTAGCCAGAGCAGAAAACGATCCCTTTTTGTTAGATCGGGAGAAAAAATGTTGGTATCAACTCGGATTTTAACCGCAGTCATCTTAACAGTATGGGCGACGACTAGCTGCCAAGTAAAAACCGATCGTCCGACCGTTGATGTTGCTTCTTCCTCGCTATCCAACCTCTCTGACTGTCGAACAATTCAGCATGAAATGGGAGAAACTGAAGTTTGCGGTCAGCCTCAGAGAATTGTGGTACTTGGCCCCTACGTCTTGGAATACTTACTGTCTCTAGAGGTTCAGCCTGTTGGGTATGCTGACCATGTAGCCTTTCATCAAGGAGACTATACAAAACCGAGCCAACAAATCCCCTATTTAGGAGAGCAAATTACTCAGCCGATCGCGAATGTGGGTACTGCCGATCTCCCTTTCATCGAAGCCATTGTTAAGGTTCAGCCCGATTTGATTTTAGGGATTGATGATGTTAGTGCAAACCAATATGAAACTCTCTCTAAAATTGCACCGACGCTACTACTCGATCGCTTGGATCCAGAGCATACTTTGACAGCGATCGCTCTAGCTGTCAATCGTTCCCAACAAGTCGAGCAATTGTTGACTAAAATACAACAACAAATTACCCGAGGGCGCGAAACCTTCGCTCCTTTGGTTGCCACTCATCCCCAGGTACTATTGTT
Source organism: uncultured cyanobacterium (assembly GCA_937121005.1). Lineage (GTDB taxonomy): Bacteria > Cyanobacteriota > Cyanobacteriia > Cyanobacteriales > Geitlerinemataceae > CAKZKB01. The sequence goes on from CAKZKB010000148.1 coordinate 9,712, forward strand.
GGGTTCGTCAGATTTTCCAGAAGTGTACTTAGAAAACTCTGATAACTCTTGCAGTTCGTTAATTAAAACATTAGGATTCCAACGGGTATCTCAATCTGCGATCGATAATGCTGGATCGGATGCAGCGATTCCTCTTTCCCTCGAAACTTTGCCAGAGTTTAATGATGCCGATCTGGTCATTTTGTTTGGAAGTAATTTCAACGACCTGAAGCAATTTAGTGGTTTGAATAATTTTGAAGACCACCAACTGTCGAAGTTAAGGCAAGCATGGAAGGAGAATGCGATCGCCCAATCTATCGATGCTAGTAAAGCAGGAAAGGTCTATTTCGCACAAGGGTATTTATGTGCGAGTTTACCCGGCCCGATCGGGACTGAATTGTATCTTGAGGCTCTCAAAGAGCAATTGCTTTCGGAGGAGTAACTAGAGAAAATTGTAGACATAATTGGCAAACAGTCCGTTTGGCGAAGAAAAAAATCCGTCTGACAAAGAAAAAAACCTCCCCGCTCCCGTATCATTTTTCTACTATCGCGATCGCTCTATCCCGTGCGTACTTTTATCGTTCTCTGGTTCGGTCAACTCGCCTCTTCGATCGGCAGCAGCATGACTTATTTTGCTCTCACCCTTTGGGTGTGGCAGCAAACGCAATCGGCAACGGCGATCGCCCTGATTTTAATTTTCTATCAACTGCCGCAAATGGCGATCGCCCTATTTTCCGGCATGGCGATCGACCGTATTTCCCGCAAACGCCTCCTTGCTCTCAGCGATACGGGTGCGGCGTGCTGCACCATTTCTGTAGGCATTTTAGCCGCATTTGGCATTTTACAACTGTGGCATATTTATGTCATCGCCGCCGTCATTGGCTGTTTCGGTAATATCCATTCTCTCACCTATTCTACCTTAATTCCGTCGATCGTCCCCCAACAACACCACGCTCGCGCCAGCAGTATGGGGGCAATTGTCGGGTATGGTGCGGGAATTTTTTCCCCTGCGCTAGCCGGGGTACTGTATCCCTCCATTGGACTGCTAGGAATTACGGCGATCGATATGACAACCTTCGCGATCGCTATGCTAACGCTGTTGTTTATCCAGATTCCGCCCATCGCCAAACAGGAAAGAGAAGCCAAAATCGAGACCAACAAACCCAACGTTTGGCACAACATTACGTTTGGGTTTCGCTATATTGCCTCGCAACCGAGCTTGCTAGCGACAATGATAGCCATGTCTGCATTTAGCTTTCTCAACCAAATTGGAGAAACCCTCTACCAACCGATGATTTTAGCTCGCACCGGGGGCGATACGGAAATTTTAGGTACGGTGGTGGCGGCATCGGGAATCGGCGGCGTGATGGGGGCGATCGCCGTCAGCGTATGGGGTGGGTTTCGGCGACGCATATTTGGCGTGTTGGCAGGCTTTATCGGCACGGGGGTCAGCAAACTTCTGTTGGGGTTGGGACACTTACCCGCCGTTTGGGTGGCGGGCAGGTTCGCATCCTCGCTGCACAACCCCCTGATTATGAGTTCTTACATGGCAATTTGGTACGCTAAAGTGGCCCCCGATCGCCAGGGGCGCGTGTTTGCGGCTGACTATATCGTCGGGATCGCCATCGAGTCTTCTGCGGGGTTGAGTGCGGGGTTACTTGCCGATCGCGTCTTCGAGCCCGCGATGCGCTCTGGTGGCTGGCTGGCTGTCCATCTGGGGGCGATCGTCGGCACTGGAACCGGAAGTGGCATGGCTGTTTTGTACGCCATCAATGCGACGGGCATTTTACTCGTGGGTGCGGCGGGGTTCGCCATTCGACGACTGCGCGATGTAGAGGCGATCGCGATCGACCGCTAAAACAATCTTACAAAAAAACCGTCTGGGCGCGATCGATCGATTTTTCCACATCGTTCTAACTCTTTGAGCAAGCGAGTCACAGTGACTC
>CAKZKB010000149.1 GCA_937121005.1 uncultured cyanobacterium
GCATTCCTTTAGACGAAGAGAGTCCCAAACAGAACAGCAACGCATCGAGGATATTTGATTTACCCGACCCGTTGGGCCCCGAAATGACCGTAAACACGGGTTCAAACGGAACTCGCGTCGTCCCGCCGAACGATTTAAAATTGGTCAGTTCGATCTCTTTGATGTGAACCATACGGGGCCAGCCGATCGCCCTAGGGGCCAGTTGAGAGCCTAATTTTACTAGGATAGCACGATCGCGCTTTGCCGATGGCAGAGCAAGGATCGATCGCTTCTCAGGATACCAATTATATCAAATCCTGGGCTCGTAGACAGGAAAACCGAAACCGCGAACTGCTGTCACCGACTACGTTTGCGCTACATGGATAAGCTGATCTCGAAGGGCGGATCTGATATTATATCAATATTGTCAAGAATTAATAAGAAACGCCTGTTACTGTGGTACTTTACTTGTTAGAATATATCTATCTCAGCTGCTCAGTTGGCAAAAAATCAAATTATGACATCTCCAAATGATGTAGACCCGGCTCTTAGAAACCGATTGATCCAGATTGGATTCCCCGAAGATCCTGGTGAGTGGAAACAGGGAAAGGCTGTTTTTAGCTCTAACAAATTAGAGATATTAGGGCATCCTGTGATGGAAGCGTGGGAAGCACCTTATATGGGAGCGCTTGCGAAAATAGCCACTCGAAATGGTGGGAAAATTCTCGAAATCGGATTTGGTCTTGGGTTATCAGCAGGTTTTATTCAAGAGTACAAACCAGAAGAGCATACAATCATAGAAGTAAATTGCGATGTGTTTTCAAAACTAGAAGATTTTGCCGATCGATCGCGATCGAAAGTTATCCCACTGTTTGGAGATTGGAGGGATTTAGTCCCGTCTCTAGCTAGCAATAGTTTTGACGGAATTTTATTTGATACCTATGCTAATAGCCAGACAGAGATGAAGAATGTCTGCGAAGCGTTCGTTTTTTTTGATGAAGCCTATCGACTCTTAAAGTTGGGAGGAATATTTACTTTTTATTCGTCCCAAGTCAAATTTAATGCTGAGTGCGAACAAGGTTTAAGGAAAGCTGGGTTTTCAAATATTGATGGCATATCCGTTCCCGTTCCTGTTCCCAAAGACTGCTTGTACTGGAGCCACGATACGATTCTTGCCCCCATTATCGTTAAATAAACATTCGTTTAAAACGAAATGAGGACGAAAACTTAGAAAACAAGAGCCTTATTATTAGGGTTCGTAACCGCCGCTACCCAAAGGAAGTGAACGAGATGCTTAGCTTTTCCATTCAAGTTGAGGAACATGAATTTGTTATTCAACGATGGGATGAAATTAAAACTCTGATAAGGAAGTCTTTTAAGAAATCCGAGTTTAGTCAGGAATTTTCAATGGACTTCGTACTAGACGATACGTTTAATGGAGTACCTAAGCCTTCTTTGGATCGCCCAGTCGATCCAAAGAAGGCTTAAAGGATATCCTTGCCTTAAATGAGATGCAGGAAATTATCGGCGCTGTTTTTAGCGTACCAACTTGCAAGAGGGGAGATGAAATCGGTGCTAGTTATAGCTGGTTTTTTACATCGCCCGATCTGTCTTATATCCAGCGAATCAAAGTGGCAGATAGACTTATAAAAAGAGTCCATCTGGTTATGAAACAAGCTGGATTTAAGCAAGTCATTACGGATATGGGTACGCGAGAAGGAGCAAAGTATCTCCACAAAAGGTTTGGGTATATTCACTCGCCGACTTCAGCGCAAAACAATCGCTGGATATTGGAGTTATCGTAAGGATTCAGGTCAGGTAATAAAGAAAAGAAGGTGGTTGACCAGATCCGGGAGGCGATCGGCCCGCATTCCTTTAGACGAAGAGAGTCCCAAACAGAACAGCAACGCATCGAGGATATTCGATTTACCCGACCCATTCGGCCCCGAAATGACCGTAAACACGGGTTCAAACGGAACTCGCGTCGTTCCGCCGAACGATTTAAAATTGGTCAGTTCGATCGCTTTGATGTAAACCATACACGGACGCACAGAAGGCGCTACGGGTCAGCTAGGATCCCAATTGTACTAGAATAGCACGATCGCACCTCAGTTTGGGGACAGCAATTCCCAAAATTCTGACAATGAGGTTACTCCCATTCAATGGTTCCCGGCGGTTTGGAAGTGATATCGTAAACCACGCGATTGACCCCTTTGACTTCGTTAACAATGCGGTTAGAAATGGTTTCGAGCAGATCGTAAGGCAATTTGGCCCAGTCTGCGGTCATCCCATCTTCGCTCGTAATAAACCGCAACACAACCGGATAGGCGTAAGTACGCTTGTCCCCCATGACACCAACGCTGCGAACGGGAAGTAAGACGGCGAAGGCTTGCCATAAATCGTGATAGATACCGCGACGGTTCACTTCTTGGCGAACGATCAGATCCGCGTCGCGCAAAATGTTGAGTTTGTCGGCAGTGACTTCACCTAAAATGCGAATGGCTAAACCCGGTCCCGGAAAGGGTTGGCGGCGGACAATTTCATCGGGCAATCCGAGCGATCGCCCTACTTTTCGTACTTCATCTTTAAACAGTTTTCGTAGGGGTTCGACAAGTTTGAATTTCAAGTTTTCGGGCAACCCACCGACGTTGTGATGGCTTTTGATTTTGACGGCGACTCGTTCTCCAGTTTTGGGATCGATGTTGGTATTGGCAGACTCGATGACATCGGGATACAATGTTCCTTGGGCCAGATAATCGAACGGCCCCAAACGCATCGATTCTTCTTCAAATACTTTAATAAATTCGTGACCGATACGACGGCGTTTCTCTTCGGGATCGGTTACGCCAGAAATGGCAGTTAAGAAGCGATCGCGGGCATTAACGTAGCAAACGTGGATGTGAAATTGCTCTTCAAACAGTTTCACCAATCGTTCGGGTTCGTATTTACGCATGAACCCTTGGTCGATAAACATACAAGTGAGTTTATCGCCGATCGCCCGGTGCAGTAAAAAGGCTAAAGTCGAAGAATCAACTCCACCAGACAGGGCGAGTAACACTCGTTTATCTCCTACCTTTGCCCGAATTTCTCGCAGGGATTCTTCAACGAAGGCTTCGGTTGTCCAAGTGGGATCGCATTGACAAATATGGTAGACGAAGTTTCGGATTGTGGCAATTCCACCCACAGAATGGACGACTTCTGGATGAAATTGTACGCCGTACAAACCTTTATCGTGATAGGCAACAGCCGCACAAGGCGTATTTTCCGTATGGGCAAGAACCTCAAACCCTTCGGGAAGTTGGGTCACGGAATCGCCGTGACTCATCCACATAATGGTTCCGTCTTCAACATTGGTCAGCAAGTCGGTGGGATCGTCAATAAAGAGAGGGGCTTTACCGTATTCGGCGCGATCGGCACGCTCGACGCTACCGCCTAATTCTTGCACCATTAACTGCATTCCATAACATACCCCTAAAATGGGAATGCCTAAATGCCAAATATTCCGATCGCACTGAGGTGCGCCTTCATCGTAGACGGAGTTCGGCCCGCCCGAGAGAATAATGCCTTTTAGGTTGAATTTTTGTAATTGTTCGGCTGTGGTACGATAGGATAGAACTTCCGAATAAACTTGCGTTTCGCGAATGCGGCGGGCAATGAGTTCGGAGTATTGAGAACCAAAGTCTAAGATGGCGATGGTTTCGCGATCGAGACGCGCGAGGGGCGTTTTTAGAGGGGAGGGGTCGGTAGGTGCTTGGACGGTCATTTCAATTTTGGATTTTAGATTTTAGATTTTGGATTGGTATTGTCACCTTGGAGTTGCTCCGAGGACTTAGATAAGAGAGATGGCTTATGCTTCTTCTCCACAGATCGATTTGGCCTTGGTTTGTAGGTAAGCATTCAGGTTAATCGTGAAGATCCCCCCTAACCCCCCTTAACAAGGGGGGGATTACTGGGTTTCCCCTTTATTAAGGGGGACGGAAGGGGGATCGTTACAATCATGTTCGATATTACCTGAATACTAACGTTTGCCGAAAGGGTTTCGATGGTTTTAAGGCTTAGATGTTCAAGGGTTGCAATACAAGTTACAAGTTTAATTTCCGCAGCAGCGATCGTAACCCAAACTATCGAGAATTAAATCGCTGACGGCGTTGGCGACAGCAAATTCGCTGTAGAAACTGCGCGAGAAGTCGAACCCTTCCATTTCGGTGACGATCGCGACGACAAGGGCCCCGAGGTCGTTTTCTCCTTCTAGGCGTTGGCGCACGAAAATCCTCGCCGCGCGGCTAGCGATATCGGCGTTGACGGGTTCGGGAAGGAATTCTTCATCGAGCCAGCGATGCAGGCTTGCTTGCAGCCATTTTCCTTCGCGATCGGCGTTTTCAATTGGGGGGAGAACGATTGGACGAATGGGTTCGGCCATAGCACTTGAGAGATGTAGCCCCAGGGAAAGAGCAGCGAATCGCTATTGGGTATATTGCTCGATTCTACAGCAAGTTTTGACGGGCGACAAGAGCTCGAATTGTAGATTTTAGATTTGGCAATCTGAAAACTTTAAGAGAAAGCAACAAACTTTAGCGATGGCGGACTCGTTGTGATATTCTAAACGTATCAACACCCAGCGCGATCGCGATGGAATTCGATATTGCTACCATCATTCAAGGGTACGCTCGCGGCTATTTTCTCATGGCTGATGAGGAGGACGAAGAGGCTTTACAATGGTTCGGAACCAAAGAGCGGGCCTTAGTTCCCCTCGACGATCGCTTTCGCTACCCGCGATCGTTGCAGCGCGTTCTCAACCAAAATCGCTTTTCTGTGGCCATCAATCGCGACTTTTTAGGGGTCGTGAAAGGATGCGCCGATCGCGAAACGACTTGGATTTCGCCGTTGCTACAGCGCTTGTACTTAGAATTGCACCGCATGGGTTGGGCTCACAGTTTTGAAACTTGGCAGGGCGATCGTCTCGCTGGCGGCATTTTAGGAATCGCCATCGGCGGTCTTTTTATTGGCGAATCGATGTTTTATCGCATTCCCGATGGCTCGAAGGTGGCCATGGTCCAACTGGTCGAACATTTGCGATCGCGGCACTTTCTTTTGTTTGACGCGCAAATCGAAAACCCCCACCTGAATCGGTTTGGAGCCTATACCGTTAGCATGGCAGAATATGAAGTTTTATTACAAAAAGCCCTGCGGCGACGCTGCTATTTTGGTTAGCATCTAGCCTTCGATGGCTGCGGCTAAGGCGACGCGCCGCTTCTGACGCAGATCGGCTTTTTGACCCAGTTGGCGAATGCGTTCCAAGCGCGATTTCGACAGTTGCAGGGTTTCGCGATCGGGGGATTTTAAGTAGGTGCGAAAGGCTTGGCGTTCGGCGGCGATCAGGCGATCGCACAGTTGCGTCGCTTCGCGCACCATATCGTCGCCGATCCCAAACGATGCCCCTTGCAGGCCGCTATACATTCGGTAGAGGGCATCGACGAGCATCAACCAGCCGACAGCAGTGGGGAGGGTAATAATTAAGATTCGTAACGTTTGCACGATCGTTTACCAGCGCGTTAGTCTCCAGTGTACATCGCGTTGGCGGTCGTTGTAAATCCGTTCCGGAAAGATTCGCCTAGTAACCGTTTACCCATCCTTGCCATGGGGGCGATCGCGTTCCCGAATTGGCGGGGACAATGGTATAATCGAGCGATAATATTATTTGCCAACATCAGTGCTAAACTTCAGGTTGAGTCAACAGCGATCGTCCCTACAGACAGCGATCGCGCCTCTTGTTTCCGTTGCCGTTGCCCTGGCCAGCTTCGCCGATATCGCCCTGTCTCAAGGGGTGCGCCCCCTTCCCGGACGGCTCGATCGCGTCCCGGTATTTAACAGTAACAGCCCGGAACTCGTCCTCGAAGAAGGCATTTTACTCTCGACTTTTCCCCCCGAGGACAAAGCGGTTCCCGAAGCGCATTTAGACTTTCCCTTTGCGGGACGCTTCGACATTTTTGCCCACCACGTCGCCCGCGCCCCGGAACCCGACGACCTGCGATCGCTCTATTTGGGCATTGTCGCCTACAACCCCAACGATGAACCCGTTCGCATCGACATTTTACGGGGAGCCACCTACCTCAGCCAGCCAGACGCACCTTTTATCGGGCTTCCGGCGCAAGTCCCTAACCCCGACGGGGAGGTGTACGCCGGCCCCGGAAGTCGCGTGGGAAGCGATGTTTTGCGGGGCTGGCGATCGTCGGACTTGCCCGAGTCCGTCACCATTTCTCCCGGCGAAACCCGCTTGCTGTTGAACCGTCCGATCCCGGTACGGGAACTGGAACCGCCGCTTAACGGGCGATCGGCCCTGTTGCACTTGGACAGCGATAACCCCGTGTACGTGGCCAGTTTAGCCCTGTACGCGCCCCAAACCGCAGACGGAGAACGCGCCCCCACCCTGGAAGAATGGCGGGAATTGCTGCAAACCGGGGACTTAGCCCGGCCGCGAGATCTGGCCCCCACGCCGCCAGGGGATCCGGGCCCGCCGTTTCGCTACGGGCGCGTGGCGGGTGTGGCGCGGGGTTCGGTCTGGCGATCGCGCCTGACGGATGAAAATAGCAATGTTTTGGCGATCGCCCCTCCTGGGGAAGCGATTTTTTACGGCTTGAGTACCCTCCCATTAGGACAGTTGGGAACTGGGCAGTCTCAAAGTGCCGAAATGCTGGTACGCTACCCGGATACGGCCTATTTCGCCCATGGCAATTACGGCATTCGTTACAGCCTCACCCTACCGTTATTGAACCCCACTGACGAGACGCAAACGGTCGAAATTGCCCTAGAAACCCCTGTCAAAGAAGACGAACTTTCGACCGGGGAACTACAATTTTTAGATCCCCCCGACGATCGCATCTTTTTCCGGGGAACAGTACGAATTCGCTATCTCGATCGTAACGGTTGGCAGACGAATTACTGGCATTTAGTCCAGCGTCGGGGTCAACGGGGAGAAGCCCTGGCAACATTGGATTTAGAACCGGGCGATCGTCGTTTGGTGCGCGTCGATTTTCTGTATCCACCCGATGCAACCCCGCCGCAAGTGCTGTCAGTACGGACGCAAAAACAGTAGGGTGTGTTAAGCGATCGCCAATGGAATCATCGCCAGTCGATGGGGTTTTCGCCAACGCACCATCCCTACCGTTGCGCGATCGCCAATGGAATCATCGCCAGTCGATGGTGTTTTCGCCAACGCACCATCCCTTGCGTTGCGCGATCGCCAATACAATCATCGCCAGTCGATGGTATTTTCGCCAACGCACCATCCCCGGCGTTGCGCGATCGCCAATGGAATTGTCGCCAGTCGATGGTGTTTTCGCCAACGCACCATCCCCGGCGTTGCGCGATCGCCTCCTGCGAGTGCGGCTGACATCCTGTTTACGTTCGTACAGGACAACAATGGACGCTACGTTAGTCACGGACAAGAGTTAGCTGGTTATCTCGACACGCTTCCCGGTTTTAATGTAACTCAGCGAGTTCTGGATAACGCCATCTATACTGACTACGATGCCTTCGATCAAATCTGGGTGTACGATCTGGAGGGGGGAGCAAACAACAATGCTATCCAAGCTGCAAATTATGCCGGAATTGCTTCTTGGTTCAATAACCGGACGAACCAAAACTTGATTGCGGATGGACGAATCATCTCCTCAGCAAGCTACTGGATCAATCGTAATGGAATGTCTTCGGAAGCGGCATGGATACAGAATTATGCCCTGCAACTCGACAGCCGAGGTGGTGGTTTAGTTCTAGGCACGGATCACGCTGCACTGGGCAAATCTTCAGGCGAGTTTGTCGATGGTATCAACGAGATTAATGCTCAGATTGGCATCAATCCTTTCAGCAGCCAGTTCTACTCTTTTCCCTATCAAGCCAGTGTAGATCCTTTGTCACCGCTATTTGTTAGCGATTTGGACAACTGTCGAATTTCTGACGGCTCTTGCATCAACGATAACTCATCAACGAGCTTTGCTCCCACTGGCGAGCAACCCAACGGTTTGTTTCTTACGCCCGTCGCATATCATGGTAGCACGTCTTCGGCATTCGAGAATGCTGCTGTTGCGTCCACCATCAGCAGTCCGACGTTTTCTTCCGTGCCGGAACCGTCGCTTTTGCTGGGTAGCATGACGGTTCTCGGTCTTGGTTTTTCTCTCAGGAAAAAGACCCGTTAAGGTCGGGTGCGTTACGCGATCGCATTTGCTAATCTTTCCTAATCGATGGTATTTTCGCGATCGCACCATCCATAAAAAACCAAATTAATGGTGCGTGGCGGCGATGTCGATATATACGTTAACATCGATCGTCGATGGATGCCGCCACACACCCTACCGGAATTTTGAATTTTGAATTTTGAATTGAAATGTGGTGCGTGGCGGCTATGTCGATATCTGCGTCAAAATCGATCGTCTATGGAGGCCGCCACACACCCTACCGGAATTTTGAATTTTGAATTTTGAATTGAAATGTGGTGCGTGGCGGCTATGTCGATATCTGCGTCAAAATCGATCGTCTATGGAGGCCGCCACACACCCTACCTAGAATGAAACAATCAAATAACGATCTTGAAATTTCGCCCCTTTCACGGGTTGACCGCGCAACTCCGGCGGTAAGAAAATGTTGCGACGACGATCGCCGGCTTCTACTGTCACTTCTGGGCCGTATTGGGTCAATTTCACCTGTTTTTTATCGAACCCTGGCAAAAACAATCGTACCTGACGATCGCGCACGTTCACTTCGATCGGACGCGGGGCACTCGCCGCAGCAGCCATAAAATCGGGCATCGCCGCCTCCACTGGCCCCCAATTGTCTTCTACTTTCACCGGAACCTCGCTAACCGCGATCGCGGCAAACTCCGACTCCAACAATTCGGGACGTTCCACTTGGTTCGCCAACACGCCACCAACCGTCACCCCGACTTGTTGTGCGCTTCCCCAGCGATATTTCGCTACCGACACCGCCACCGGATCCGCCGTCGTCACTAAAAATGCCGCCACCTGCGTGGGATCGGAAATGGTATTCTTACCCTCATCGAGCATTCGGTTGACGCGGTTGGTGGGTTCGGCAAAATTGTCTCGCGACCAGTCTACACTCAAAACCGCTTGCGAAACAGGCTGCACGAACGGCGACAAGGCGCGACCGATATCCGAGTCTTGAATCACCTTTCCAAAGCGACGTAAATACCAACTGATACTTTCGGGCATGGCTAGCATTCGCAGGGTTTCCACGTCGTTGCTGCTGTCGTAAACGAGGACATCGTACTTGCCGCCTTCGTCGTATTCGCGCAATTCGTTGGCTGCAAACGCCGCATCCATTCCCGGAAAGACATCCAGTTCTTGACCGTAAACCTCTTTGAAAAATGGGTTGCGAAGGTATTCGGCTTCCAGTTTTTTTAACTGTTCCCAACCCGACTCGAGTAACTGCGCCGTCTCGAAGCGCACCGCTTGTAAATTGTCCGCGATCGCGGTAGGTTCGGTGCCGACGGGAGTTCCCAACAATATATTTACAGCCGGATCGCCGCCCTGACTAGCCAGCAAAACTCGCTTACCCGCCGCCGCCAGTTTCTTGGCCGCCGCGATCGCCATTGTCGTGCGGCCCGTGCCGCCTTTGCCTAAAAACGTTAAGATAAATGCCATTATTCAGTGTCCAGTGACCAGTGACCAGTGACCAGTGTGCAGGGGCGAGGGCTTTAAGGATGAAGGGTGAAGGATGAAGGATGAATAGTGATTTCTCCCCATCCCCCTAATCCCCTAA
>CAKZKB010000150.1 GCA_937121005.1 uncultured cyanobacterium
CTGGCAGCGAGTGCGGTTCACGAAGGAAATCGGCTCGGTATCGAGGCGAATCAATTGATACGAGAACACAATGACGGACGCTGGAAAGAGGTTATCGCGCTCTACTGCGGTTTGACAACCACGCCTGCGAAACGAAGCGCGATCGAGCAGTTAATCGTTCAACCCGATACAGAATCTTTAGGTGAGGTGCTGACGGAATCTTATTTCTGTTCCGGTTCTGAGTTAGAACAGGATAAAGAACTGCGGCGGAGAGTTTTAGAGCGCCTTGCAGTTTCACCAGCATCACCCGTATCGAAAAAAAGGTTGTTAATTCGATTTCCAGAGCAAGAAGTAGCTCCCATTGCCAATGCTTTAGTCGGTACGATTCAAAGCAAAATTTCATTTAGTGAGGCTTTTTTCTGGTTAGATGATTGTCCAGATTTTATAGAAACTGCTTCCCTACTCGAACGGCTTCAAACATGGCAAAATATGACCCCTTTTCAAGTTGCAGAAATAGTTATGATCTTGCATGGATTTTCTCCAGATAAAATGTTAAAAAAAATGGCAGAAATGCCAGGCTTATATAACTCGAAATTTCCAATCGTTAAGAAAGGGAAAATCCAGCTTTCCTGTCAAGCTGACTTTGTCTTTTTTGCACTAGGAGAAAGAGTCTTAAAATCTCCTGAAGTTGATGGATTTAAGATATCTTTAAGACAAGTGTTTTACACGTTTCTCAATACAAGTAGTTTCCGCCGAGGTACTTTGTATTTCCTGGGAACATTACACACAAGAGGAATAGTGTCAAAATCTATTTCTTTTTTGAGTTTTATTGAAAAGCAACAATTATGTTTGCTTTTGAAACAGTTATGCAATCATCTAAAAGGTGTAAGGATAGAAGGAGAAGGATTGGGAGATCGTCAAAAAGCGATCGCAGCCTTAAACCATTGGGCAGATTTACTTGAAGGTAAAGAAATCCCAGAAGACGAGACCGAAACCAATCTAGACTGAGGTCAAATGTTATGAGTTTCCAAACTAAAATCTCTCCCGCATTCGAGCCGTTTCTTGCCGACAGTGGCGAGGACGACAAACGCGATGCCATTGTCATTTTCCAGGCTCCCCCCATCGAAGGATTGCTCTTACGAGGACGCTTGCGAGAACTGAAACGGCGGCTCGATGAAGTTAAAGAACAAGTGGCAATTCAAAAAGCAGTCGAGCAAAAGGCTTTGACTGACTATCAAGCTGCCAGTCGCGATTTAGGCTATGCAGAAACACCGCTACAAACCGCCGCGATCGGCACTGGAACTCTCCCTGTTGCCACTGTGGAAGTCACCCGCAAAACCTTAGCAGCTTTAGCCGAACAACCCGACGTACTCGCCGTTTTACCCAATCAGCAAATTCACTTAATTCAACCGCGCCGAGTCGAGTATTCTAACCTGATAAAAAAAGTGCGGGCGATCGTTCTTTTACAGATTGAAAACCCCGAACCTAAACGAGAACAACGCTTGTCTCGTGCAGAACGCCAAGCGGCGATATTAGCAGTGCGGCGATCGGCAGAAGCATCTTTGGACAACATCAATGAAACGATCGATCGCTTCGATGGCAAACTCCTCGCCGATCGTCCCGATGCCTTGGGGTCTATTCCCATTGAAATTACCGTTGCCGGGATTAACGCTCTCGCGCGATCGGATGCGGTAAAAGCGATAATCGAAGACCAACCCATCTATCCAGAGCATTTGGGACTGCGTGGGAGTTAAGCGGAAAACAGGTCGGTTTGGCTTAGGGCTTATTTTTTGCCCTTGGCAGTCATTTTACGATCGCGATCTCGCCGACGACGATCGCGCCACTCGGCAAAGGTTAAATACACGATTCCCCCGGTAAAGGTAACAAGCAAACCCAGGGCGATCGTGGCCAGAACAGTAAGCGGTGTAATCTCCATTGTTAGCGATTGTCTTGCAATTGTAGATTCGATCTAAGCATTCAGGTTAACACCAAGATCCCCCCTAGCCCCCTTAACCTACCCATTACGCAAAAGGGTACGAAACGTTGCAAGGAGAGGGATTGAGGCTTCAACACAGCATAACATTTACCACCGATCGCGTAAAACCGGAAAAAGGGTCAAGGTCAAGCTCTCAGAACGACAACGGCGTTCCCACTCAGTTGGCCCGTTCTCGGACGACGGCCAAGGCGGTGCGGATGCTGTTTAATATCAAGGCCAAACTCTCGGAACGGCGGTTTCTTAAAGCATTGGGGGTTTCTCCAGTACGGGAACAGTCGGGGAAGGAACCGGGGAAAACGCGCAAGTCCGGGTCGGCATTGTGCCGCAAGGCGTTGTGGCAGTGGTGCTTTACCCGTTTGGAAACGGGCCGCCACCTCCGTAACGAGGTGGGAATTCAACTGCACTCGTTTCTGACGGCTCAAAAGGACAACGGCGTTCCGACTAAGCTAGCCCGTTCTCGAACGACGGCCAAGGCGGCGCGGATGCTGTTTAAGGCACTGGTTAAGGAGCTAAGCCCGTTTGCTTCAGAGTAGGCGGGCAGCTTTGGGTTGTCAAAG
>CAKZKB010000151.1 GCA_937121005.1 uncultured cyanobacterium
GCACGAGCCTGTAACTGTCCAGGCGAAAGACAAACACAAAATGTCACCGTCGCTTCTCTTGGTGCGCGTTCCCTTGCGCCCTTCGCGCCTTGCCAGTTGCTCCACTTGGGGAAACCCCAAGACTGCACTGGACTTACGGTAAGACGGCGCGGGGTCGCACCACTTTTTCCACCCAAGGCGGTAGGGAAAATTCTCAAACGATACCTTGTCAGGCAATCTGTTTATTGGCGGGCGTTCCTCTCCCGCTAATTCTGTCCAATATAACGGGAGTCTCCTTCCCGCATTTTAGATGAAACACAAACAGTCCCACATCATGCCAGCGCCGGCCGCACCCGCCGTGCCGCGCACCCCGACGACAGAAATGGAGGTCACTAGCATTCGCTTAGAGCGCGAGCTCAAGGATAGGCTGAAAGCGCTCGCCGGAAAACAAGGCTACCAAGCGTTGGTGCGAGATATCCTCTGGAATTACGTGCAGTACAAGTCGGGCGATTTCACGCCCCAGTTCTCAAAAGCCGATATTCGGGCAAGTATGGAAGGTATTGCCCAGAAGGAAGAACATTGCGCCCTCACTGGACGAACCATACGCGCTCACGAGCGACTACTTCTCGGTCTCACTAAATACGGCGATGTCGTTCCCCTCAGTCCCGACAGTCTCGATCGCCAAGAATTCAGAGCCAGTTAACGCTACACTCACCGCCCGGAGCTCGATGGAGTTCCGGGTTTTGAGTTTCAGAGGTCGGAATTTTGGAATTGGGGGTTGACAAATATCGAAACGCGATCGTACATTGGGAATCATATTACCTTGCCTCGTACTCCACAGGAGTTTTCCCGAGCCCCGCTCGGCAACAGAACCTTGACAACTGAATAACCTCTAGCGACTCGCGTTGTTTCAGTCATCTCTCAACACATAGAGGTGAAACGCGATCCGTCGCTACGCTCCAATTCAGAATTCAGAATTCAGAGTTCAAAATTGGGATTTCCCTTCTCTTGGTGCGTGTTCCCTAGCGCCGTCTTACGGCGTGGGGTCGCACCGCTTTTTGAATTTTTAATTTTGCATTTTGAATTCCCCGCAGGGGTTGGGATAGGGTTAACGGCTGAAACCCGCATTCTGTCGTAGACCCCTACGGAACTCCCTTTATAAAAGGGTTTTGGGGATTTTTGACCCTCATTTTTTAGGCGGCTGTAATGCAGTTGTACTAACAAAAATACTATCCCGCGAAAATCCTCTTCTCAGCCCAGGCCAGGAGAGGGTTTCAGCCTCCGCTCTTTTCTTACCCACATCCCTTTCAGGGATTGAAACGAGGGGGATAACCCCTGACCCTTGAGTTCAACATACTTTTCTTACCCACATCCCTTTCAGGGATTGAAACCACCGTTCGGGGTCTTCGTACGGCCCCCAAAGCTCCTTTTCTTACCCACATCCCTTTCAGGGATTGAAACCCGCACCACCCGGCATTATAGCATTATAGCCGGATGATACACAGCCGCTTTTCTTACCCACATCCCTTTCAGGGATTGAAACCGTTATCAATGAACAATACGACAATGAACAATGAACAATAAGCTCCACCCAATTTCCCCTCTATAATTGCTCATTGATAATTGATAATTGTTCATTGAAAAGATGTAGAGGCGATTCGCGAATCGCCCCTACGAAGCGCGATCGAGGTTAACAGGTCTTTAGGGTTGCAATATTTTAGACAAATGATACGATCGCCGTCTCTGGTCACGTTTCCTGATATAATTGTTCATTGCTCATTGTTCATTGCTCATTGTTTATGCTTAAACTCTACGGTGGTAAATTCAGTCGCGCGTCGATCGTCCAATGGTATCTCGACGAGTTGAACTTGCCTTACGAATACATTCTCCTGGATATGCAAGCAGGCGAACACCGACAAGCGGACTTTCTCGCCATCAACCCCATGGGAAAAGTTCCGGCGATCGTCGATGGCGAAGCGACACTGTGGGAGTCGGGGGCAATTTTGCTGTATATTGCCGAAAAACAGGGACAACTGCCCGAGTCGCTGCCCGATCGCGCTCGGGTTTGGCAGTGGGTACTGTTCGCTAATTCTACACTGGCGACGGGATTGTTTGTGGAAGCCAATCGCGATCGCGAGTTTCCGAAATTAATTGCGCCGCTAGAGGAGATCTTCGATCGCCAATCTTATATTTTAGGCGAAGAGTTTAGCGTTGCTGATGTCGCCATCGGATCGATTTTAAGTTTCAGTACCATCATGTTAGACTTGGATTATCAAGAGTATCCAGCCGTCGCCGGATATATCGATCGCATCAAGTCGCGATCGGCTTACCAAAAAGCGATCGGATCGCGCTAGCTTACTTATCCATGGAGTAAGTAACCTCAAACTCGCGCACGATTTCAGCCGACAGATCGTTGAGAAAGTCGAGACTGCCTTCAATGAAGTCAACATCTTCTTCAATTAACCCTTTTTCTCGGGCTTTTTGACTCCAGCGAACGATATAAACATCGAGAATGGTTTGGATTTCGGCTGCGGCGATCGACCATTCATCTTCGATGTCTTTGTTGAGGGCGATCGACAGCACCACCGATACCAATTGCGTGACTCTCAACTCGAAATGGGTATCGCTATATTGGGTGTCGCCAGGCGGGTCGAGAATTTCCGTCGTCGAAGAAATGAGGTCGATCGACAGTTTTCCGGTCACGTATCCGTAAGGCGAACCGGGAATGGCTTTGAAGTCAGTTAAGCGGTTTTCTAGATCGAGTTTTTCCTGGAGGTAAGGTTTTAAACCGACTTCGGGATCGAGGATCAGTTGGCGAATGACTGATACGCGATCGTTACTTGGGGACATAGGGTGCGGACGATTGCGAACAGAGCGATCCTAGTATAGCTCGAATCGACGGCAAATGACCGGACAAATTTCCC
>CAKZKB010000152.1 GCA_937121005.1 uncultured cyanobacterium
ACCTTTTCTGAGCGGCGATCGCTTCAAAACTTGTATCGATGGACTGGCCGGGATAGCTGAAGCCACAATAATCGTAGTAGCCCACATATTCTACGGCAGTCCAACTTTTAACCCCCAATCCCTCTAAAACAAACGACTCTGGCAAGCTGCCTCCAACTTCTAAAACATCTTTTCCCGCAAATCCAACTTCTCGATCGACCTGAAGAACGTAACCCGTCTGGTAGGATTTAAGCGAATTGGCAACTGCCGATTGTTGAATTAGAGCGAGTCGGTTCATGGACGTGCAATTGACAAGGTAGTATAGAGAAAGTTTTTAAGCGATCGAGATCCTGTATTACAAGATGGTAGCTGACCCTATCGACCCTCCGTTGAAAGTTGCCCTCGTTGGCTGCGGCCGCATTGCCAAGCGTCATGCCGAGTTACTCGGCAATGGGGTTATATCGGGTGCAACCCTGAGCGCTGTTTGCGACTGCGATCGCGATCGCGCCCGCATCTGGGGCGAGCGATTCCGCGTTCCAGTATACACTAACATGGATACCATGCTCGATCGAGAAGATATCGATCTTGTTGCGATCCTCACGCCGAGCGGGCTCCATGCCGAACATATACTGCGCCTGGCTCCCTATGGCAAGCACCTGATTGTCGAGAAGCCGATGGCCTTGACCCTCGAAGATGCCGATGCGGCCATCGAGGCGTGCGATCGCTATGGCTGCAAGCTGTTCGTCGTCAAACAGAACCGTTTCAACGTCCCCGTTGTCAAGCTGCGAGAGGCCCTCGAAGCCGGACGCTTTGGCAAACTGGTGATGGGCACCGTCCGCGTCCGTTGGTGTCGCGACCAATCTTATTACGATCGAGATGCTTGGCGGGGCACTTGGGCCATGGATGGCGGCGTGTTGACCAACCAAGCCAGTCATCACATCGACCTGTTGCAGTGGATGATGGGAGATGTGGAATCGGTTATGGCCATGAGCCGTACTGCCCTTGTCGATATCGAAGCTGAAGATACGGCGGTGGTAATATTAAAATTCCGGAATGGATCCCTCGGAGTCATTGAAGCAACGACGGCCACCCGCCCTAAAGATTTAGAAGGGTCGCTATCGATTTTGGGCGAAAAAGGCTCGGTGGAAATCGGGGGGTTTGCCGTCAACCAAATGAAAGTTTGGAACTTCGCTGAAGAACGCCCCGATGACCGAGACGTTCTGGAAAAATACTCTGTCAACCCTCCCAATGTCTACGGCTACGGCCATCAAGCCTACTACGAGCACGTCGTGCAATCGATTCGTAACGATACCCATCAACTGGTAGACGGTTTAGAAGGACGACGCAGCCTGGAACTAATCAATGCCATTTACGAGTCTATTGAAACTGGACAAGAGGTGCAATTGCGCTTCCGCGCGAAGTACAGTCGCTTGGGACGAACTTAACTAACCCATGACAACCACGATCGCGCCGACGGCCGTCATTCATCCGAATGTCGAACTCGGCGAAAATGTTATCATTGAAGACTTTTGTATTATTGGAATTCCATTTCGGGGATACCAAGGCGAGCCAACGACGATCGGCGATGGTGCTGCGATCCGCTCTCATACGGTTATCTACGCTGGAAACCGCATTGGCCGTGGCTTTCAATCCGGGAACAAAGCCAACGTGCGCGAACTCAATACCATCGGCGACGACGTATCGATCGGTACCCTCAGCGTTATCGAACATCACGTCACGATTGGCAATGGGGTGCGCATCCACAGCCAAGCGTTTATTCCAGAGTTGACGATTTTAGAAGAGGACTGTTGGATCGGGCCTAACGTCGTGCTGACGAATGCTAAATTTCCCCAGCACCCCAACGCCAAAGCGGAGTTACAGGCCCCCTATATCGAGCGGCTAGCGCGAATTGGGGCCAATTCCACCTTGCTGCCCGGCGTTCGGGTGGGCAGTCGATCGCTGGTGGGTGCGGGTAGTCTGGTGACTCGAGACGTTCCCCCCGGTACGATCGTGGCTGGCTCTCCCGCAAAGTACCTCCGAGAGGTAGACTACTAAATGCACTTATCTTCCCCGCCTTCCGTGGCCGTCCCGTTTAACGATCTTTACACTCAATATCTCTCGATTCGCGAAGAAATCGATGCGGCTATCGCTGCTGTCATTCGCGAGTCGGCCTTCATTCGCGGTCGCTTTGTAGAGCAGTTTGAAGCTGAATTTGCCAGTGCTGTTGGCGCTCGTCACTGCGTTTCTTGTGCCAACGGTACCGATGCACTTTATATTGCCATTAAAGCCCTTGGCTTGCAACCGGGCGAAGAGGTAATTACTACAGCCCACACTTGGATTGCGACATCAGAAACGATCGCGCAAGCCGGGGGGCGCGTTGTTTTCTGCGATACGGAACCCGACTTTTTTACCCTCGATCCCCAGCAAATCGAATCCAAAATTACCGATCGCACTCGAGGAATTATTGTCGTCCATCTCTACGGACAACCTGCCGATATGGATGGGATTTTAGCCATCGCCCACCAATACGGTCTGTGGGTCATTGAAGACTGCGCCCAGGCTCACCTTGCTACTTATAAAGGAAAACAGGTGGGAACGTTCGGCGATATCGGCACATTTTCATTCTATCCTGGAAAAAATTTGGGAGCAATGGGAGATGCAGGAGCCATTGTCACGAATAATAGCGATTTGGCGGCTTGGATGGAATTGTTTGCCCGCCATGGCGGTAAAGGAACCCATCAAATTGAAGGGATTAACAGCCGCATGGACGGTTTGCAAGCGGCAATTCTAAGCGTCAAACTCCCCTATCTCGAAGGTTGGAATCAAGCCCGCCGTCAGATTGCCCGTTGGTATAACGAACTGCTTTCAGAGGTAATGGAGGTGGCAACCCCAAAAGTGCGCCCCGATGTCGAGCACGTTTACCATTTATATGTTATTCAATTGCAAGAACGCGATCGCCTGTTCGAGAAGCTGCGAGAAGCAAATATTGGAGTTGGAATTCACTACCCCATCCCTTTACACGAACAACCGGCTTATGCTTATTTAGGAATGTCACCCGATTCGTTGCCCGTTACCCACGCTGCGGCACGTCAAATTTTATCACTGCCGATTTATCCCGAACTCGATCGCGATCGAGTCGTTCGCGTTGCTGAAGTTATTCGATCGCAAGTTTAAACCGCTCGTTCAATTGCCATGAGGAGATTGCAGACATGAAATTCTTACAAGTCCATGTTTTTTACGAACAATACCTGCAAGATTTCTACCATCGCTACCCACACTTGAAATCGGCATCCTATAACGAACAAATATCGGCACTTGTCCGCGATGGATTCTCAGCCGGACATATTTACGCGCCTTATATGGAGGAGTTGGGGTACGAGTCTCAACTGGCGATCGCCAATGCGCCCTACGCTCAAGTGCAGTGGGCAAAAGAACGGGGGTTTTCTTCGTTCGACGGCCAAAATTGGGTTGTGGAAATCGTTCGCCAGCAAATTGAAACCTTTCAGCCGGATATTTTGCATTTCGGACATCCAATGCCACCATTCGATAGCAAATTTCTAGCAACTTTATCGTGGCAACCCTCCCTCGTTATTGGTTGGCGTGCGGCTCCAATTTCTAAGGATACGGACTGGTCGCGCTACGATATTATGTTATCGAGTTCGACCGATTGCCGCCAACAAGCCTTACAGTTAGGAGCGCGATCGGCGGAGTATTTCTTTCCAGGTATTCCTCAATTTATTGCCGATACGATTCGCGACCAACCAAAACAATGGGATGTTGTCTTTTCCGGTCAGTGGTCGTCACTTCATTCTCAACGAAACCAATATCTTCAAGAAATTGCTAAAGCACCTTTAGGTTGGGGAGGAGAATTTTCCATCGGTTATTTTCTGTCAGCAGATCCCCAAACTCTTCCGGCAGGAGTTGCAATGCACAACCAGGGATCTCGATGGGGAATTGAGATGTATCGAGCGCTAAAAAGTGGCAAAATTGTCATTAATGGAGCCATCGATATGGCAAAAGGAGAAGGCCCGAATATGAGATTGTTTGAAGCCACAGCAACAGGGTCGTTCTTACTAACAGAGCATCAGTTCAATCTCGATCGCTTTTTCGAGATTGGCAAAGAAATCGAAACATTTAAAGATGTTAAAGAAGCCATCGACAAAATTTATTACTATCTCCGCCATCCTGAAGAACGCGAGGCGATCGCCCGTCGAGGACAAGAACGCTGCTTGCGCGACTATTCCATGCAGCAACGAGGGCGAGCTTTAGATACAATTGTCAAAAAATACTTGCAACCTTCACCGAAACTGACATCCGAGGGCGAATCGGCTTTATTAGAATGCCGCAGTGCTATAGTCCGCACTCCCGACAATGCCCAATTGTACCGAAAACTGGCAGATTTGTTACGCGATCGCGGTAAACTGGAAGCTGCAAAACGTGCTTACAAAAGAGCGAATTTAGCGAATTAGCAATGCCTCTTGCATCGTACTTTCCGGATCGATTCCTGGAATTCGCGAAGTTATCCGTTATTCTGTTTGTAAACATCAGATCGCCATGAAAGTTGTCATCCTCGCCGGGGGACTCGGAACCCGCCTGCAAGAAGAAACCACCGTCAAACCCAAACCTATGGTCTCCATTGGCGGCAAACCCGTTTTGTGGCATATTATGAAAATATATGCTGCCTACGGTTTCAAAGAATTTGCGATCGCCCTCGGATACAAAGGCGAAGTCATTAAAGACTACTTCTTGAACTACCGCTATCGCAGCAGCAGCCTGACTGTCGAACTGGCGACGGGAGATGTAACAGTACGTCAAGAAAAAGGCGAAGACTGGATCGTCCATCTTCTCGACACTGGAGAAACTACGCAAACCGGAGGACGCATCAAGCGGATCGCCGACTTTATTGGCAGCGAACCTTTTATGCTCACTTATGGTGACGGTGTAGCTAATATCAACATTCGCAATCTGGTAGAATTTCACCGCAGTCACGGGCGATTGGCAACCATTACATCCGTGCGCCCTCCGGCACGCTTCGGCGATATTAGTTTTAATGGGGATTTGGTGGCGCATTTTGAGGAAAAACCGCAAACTGGAAGTGGCTGGATCAACGGTGGTTTTCTGGTATTAGAGCCAGGGGTTATCGATTATATTGACAGCGACAGTACCTTGTTTGAAAAAGAACCGTTGGAACGCTTAGCAAAAGACGGACAATTGGTGGCATACAAGCACGATGGATTTTGGCAGTGTATGGATACGTTGCGCGACGTGCGTTTGTTAGAAAACCTGTGGAGCAGCGATCGCGTACCTTGGAAAGTATGGGAGGATTGATGGTGACTGATGACTATACTCAGTATTGGCGCGATCGACAGGCTTGGCAACAGCAAAAAGAGCGCGAACTGGCGCGATCGGCTCGTCGCGACGCGGAAGAAATCGTGCGCTTGTTAGTCGATCGTTTC
>CAKZKB010000153.1 GCA_937121005.1 uncultured cyanobacterium
TGAAGGGAGAAACTCGGATTTTGTCTGGCTATAAGCGAGAAACCGGGTTTCTACAGCCGTTGAGCCTAGCATACTTGAATCCTTATGATTGTACCACAACTATCCGCGAGTTTCAACCTTTTCTTCCGCCTCGTGAACGATCGCCCGCAATTTCTCAATGTCATCCACGCTGGCATTGTTCCACAAGCGGCGTTGGTGCGCTTCTAGTAGCCGTTCCGCCATATCTCGTAAAGCCCAGGAATTTTTTTGCTGGATAAAATCGCGTACTTTGTCGTCAAACAAATAAGCATTTGCTACTCCTTCATACATAAAATCTTTGACGCAGCGAGTCGTGGCATCGTAGGCGAACAAATAGTCCACCGTCGCCGCCATTTCAAAGGCTCCTTTATAGCCATGACGCATGACTCCAGCGATCCATTTGGGGTTAACAACGCGCGATCGATAGACTTTTTCAATCTCTTCTGATAGCGATCGCACTTTCGGATTTTCGGGCATAGAATTGTCGCCAAAATAGGTGGTAGGATTTTCGCCACGCAGCGATCGCACGGCGGCGACTAACCCCCCTTGAAATTGATAGTAATCGTCGGAGTCGAGTAAGTCGTGTTCGCGATTATCTTGGTTGTGAAGCACGATTTGCATTTGTTCTAAGCGACTTTGAAATGCTTCCGGTGCCGACTGTCCGCGAATGCTAAAATTCCCCTCAGATGCGATCGTATAAGCATAGCTACTCCAGTTGAGATAGGCTGTGGCTAAATCGCGATCGTCCTCCCAGTTTTGGGCTTCAATTAAGCCTTGCAACCCCGCACCGTAAGCCCCTGGTTTGGAACCAAAAATTCGGTAGCGCGATCGCGCCTTTGCAGTCTCGAAATCGAGACCCATTTTTTGCCAGCGATCGGCTTCTTGGCGAACGCGATCGGCAATGGGGTTAATGTTAGCAGGTTCGTCGAGATCGGACACCGCACGCACAGCGCGATCGAACAGTTCGATGAGGTTAGGAAAACCATCACGGAAAAACCCAGAAATTCGCAGCGTCACGTCAACGCGAGGGCGTTTCAATACAGACGGCGAGAGAATTTCAAGATCGATAACTCGCCGCGACGCACCGTCCCAAATCGGTTGTACGCCAATTAAATATAGGGCTTGCGCGATGTCGTCACCCCCGGTTCGCATGGTGGAGGTTCCCCATACTGAAAGCCCCAAACTTTGCGGGTATTCGCCATTCTCTTGCACGTAGCGTTCGATCAGTGTTTCGGCAGCTTTCTTGCCCACCATCCAAGCAGTTTCGGTGGGGATACTGCGAATGTCTACGGAGTAAAAATTGCGTCCGGTTGGGAGAACGTCCCAACGCCCGCGAGTCGGTGCGCCAGATGCACCACTCGGCACGAATTCACCCTCCAAACCGCGCAGCAAGTTGTTAATTTCGGCATCAGTTTGTAGCAAGCGTGGCAGGAGCCGATCGCAGATCCAATCGAGTTCGATTTGGGTAGTGGTTAATGGGTAATGAATGGGTAGTAGGTTGTCTATTAAGTCATTTACAATTTGTTTAGCGTAGTTTTCAATAGCTTCTACAGCATCACCTACAGTGCGCCATTTCAATATTGGCGGCAAAAATTCAATCTTGCTTGCAAATTCATCTTCCGTAGTTCCCCCCTTATTAAGGGGGGCTAGGGGAGATCCTGAGATGTTGAAATTTCCTCCATCTAATTCTGTCGAAAAATTCGTCGTAAGCGGGTCGAAGTTCAAACCTAAATCTTTGGCAATGGCACGAGTCAAACCCACACGATCGCGGCTAGGATGGCGGGCGATCGCGATAATTAAATCTCGCAGTTGCTCCCCTTGCGGACAGCAGCCAAAAATATGCAAGCCGTCGCGAATTTGGGCTTCTTTGAGTTCGCACAAATAACCATCAATGGAAGCTAGACAGGTATCGATCTTCTCTTTTTTATTCGAGACGAGTTCCGGTTGCAGTTGTTCGCGACGCACCAGATCCAAAATGCGATCGCCAATAGCAGTCAGTCGCGTCGGATCCAAATCCCTCGCCTCGTAATATTCATCAATTAACCCTTCGAGTTGTTGTAAATTTCCATAGAGTTCTGCCCGCGTCATCGGTGGCGTGAGATGATCTAAAATTACCGCTTGCGATCGCCGTTTGGCTTGGGAACCTTCACCCGGATCGTTGACAATAAATGGGTAAAAATGAGGTACGGATCCGAAGGCGACTTCGGGATAGCATTCGGACGACAAAGCAATGCTTTTTCCGGGCAACCATTCCAAGTTACCATGCTTGCCAATGTGGACGATCGCGTCAGCTTGAAATTGTTCTCGCAGCCAACAGTAAAACGCCAAATAGTCGGGAGTCGGTTCTAAGTCGGGGGCGTGATAGTTCAAACTCGGATCGCGATCGTAGCCCCGCGACGGTTGAATTCCTACAAAAATATTGCCCAACTGGATACCAGAAATGGGAAAATCCTCCGATGGCGATCCATCGTCATTCCAGCGATTGCCAATGCCTTTACGCACCGCTTCTGGCAATTGCGAAAAGAAAGTGTTATACTCAGAAACAGGTAAAGTCTGATTAGGCGATCGCAAGGAAAATTGTTCGCGATCGTTTGTCGTTCCCGCCGTCAAGCGATCGATCAGTTCGTCTCCGCTTGCAGGAATATTTTCGACAACATAGCCAGCCGTTTTTAAGGCCTTAAGAATTTCAATGCAGCTTGCAGGCGTATCCAACCCAACACCGTTGGCAAGTCGTCCGTCTTTGTTGGGATAGTTTGCCAGAACCAAAGCAATTTTACGCTGTTGGCGGGGCGTTGTTCGCAGTTTTATCCAATTTTCCGCCAAGTCAGCCACAAACGAAACGCGATCGCGGCGCGGTTTGTAAACCACAACAGAGGTTTCCAGTTTGTCGTGCCAACTGCGTTCGCTTTTAAACGAAATTGCCCGCGTAATAATGCGTCCGTCTACTTCCGGTAATGCCACGTTCATCGCCATATCTCGCGGCGATAATCCCAGAGTTTGTTGTTTCCAACTCGCTTCGCTACTGCTGCTGAAAATGACTTGAAAAATGGGAACGTTGGGAAAGGGAGAATTGCTGTCTTTGTCGGTACGATCGTCGATCGCATTCATCGCAAACCCCGTCGTATTGAGGACGAGATCCACATCGTTTAAATTGCTGGCAAGTTCCTCTTGAATGTCGCGATCGCGCAAAGAAGAAACAAAAATTGCTAGCGGTTGCAAACCGCGATCGCGCAACGCCTCGCACAACGCCTCCACCGCCGCCGTATTGCCTGCCAAATAGTGAGCGCGGTAAAATAAAATGGCAACCTTGCCCGCATTATTGTCGGAAGCAAAAGCATCCCAATTGGGCAAAACCCCCAGGCGCGAAACCGCCATCGGTAGGCTATAATGACAGTCAAACTTGAGGGACGATCGCGCCACAAACTTCATCGCATTGGCGATATTCTCCACTCCCCCTTCAATAAAATACTGCCACAGGCGATCGACCGCCGCAAGCGGTACAGTAGAATGACTCGTTAACTCCAGATCCGGGCGATCGTCCCCCGGTAACACCCACAAACTCGCCCCGGTTTCCGCTACCGTTTCCTTCACCACCTCCAAACCATAACTCCAGTACGATCGTCCTCCCAATACCCGCAAAACGATCGCTTTTCCATGGCTGAGTACATCCTCAGCATAAGTATCGATACTGAGTTGTTGTTGTAAGTATAATAAATTTGCCGCCCGCAGGCTTGGGAAATTGTCTCCCAAACTCGATACCGCCGCCGCTAACATTTGAATATCCGTATCCGCCGCCGTCAAGACGATGATATCGGCCGGCGTTTGTTCGATAAAAACAACGCCTTCCGTTTGCGGATCGAAAACTTCAGGTGTAGCAGCGAGACGGTGCATAATTAGGTGCGAGGTGCGAGGTTCGAGGTGTGAGGGATGAGGTTCTAGGGATTAGGGATTAGGTTTTAGGTTGACGATCGGGAGAACATCCATTAAATCAAACTTCTGTAGGGGCTAGGCATTCGCACAGGGAAATGAAGATGTTTATCGGTCAATTGGTTGGCGAATGCCTCGCCCAATCCCAGGTGCATCCAATTGTACCATCGATCGGATTCTAGGCATTCGCACAGGAAGATGAAGATGTTTATCGGTCAATTGGTTGGCGAATACCTCGCCCAATCCCCGGTGTATCAAATTGTACCATCGATCGACCGAATTCTAGGCATTCGCACAGGGAAATGGAGATGTTCTTAGGTCAATGAGTTGGCGAATGCTTCGCCCAATCCCCGGTGTTCAGATTGTACCATCGATCGCCCGGATTTGATATTATGTTTTTAGATCGGATCTGGTTGGTCGATGCTTTACCTATTATCAGTGGGGGTTGGATTGCAACCAGCCAAACATTTCCGCCACAGTTAATTGTAAATTTACACCCGCTAACGTCGGCAACCTCATTGTATCAACAAACTCCTCCGGTAAACAGTTGGGTTGAAAGACTAAAACCACTCGTTCTCCCGGATCGATTAGCCAGCCTAACTGCGTTCCGCAGCGTAACAAAAATAGGATTTTGCGCGTTACTTTTAGCGAACTTTGGTTGGGGGAGAGAATTTCAACGACCCAAGGCGGCGCAAACTCAATCCCTTTGGCACTGACTCTTCCCAACTCATCGACTGGAATATCAGTATTGGGTAAGATGATTAAATCTGGGACAAGCGATCGTCCTTTCAGCGTACATCGCAATTCGGGTAGGGCTTCAAACCCCTGACATTGCAAGTTAATCAGTCCCGCCAAACGTCCCTGAAGGCGACTGTGTTGAATTCCGGGCATGGGTTTTTGACTGGCGATACCGTTGTAAAATTCAAAAGCAGGAGAGCCATCGATATCGGCTCGCTGTAAGAATTCTACTAAACCCGGTAATTTTTGGGTAGAAGTCGTCATGGTTGTACCAGTATATCGTCACGATATTCGTAGGGGCTAGGCATTCGCACAGGTAAATGAAGATGTCTGTAGTTCACATGAGTTGGCGAATGCCTCGCCCAATCCCAGGTGTATCAAATTGTACCATCGATCGACCGGATTCTAAGCGTTCGCACAGGTAAATGAAGATGTCTGTAGTTCGCATGAGTTGGCGAATGCCTCGCCCAATCCCATGTGCATCAAATTGTACCATCGATCGACCGGATTTGATATTACAGAATAAAATGCAATTCGGGAGCGAGATCTTCCCACCCCCAAACTGCAAACAGCCAACCCTACCCGAATTTTAGATTGAGGTACAAACTCAAACCGTTATTCGCTTTGGTTCGCCCACAGAACTAAACGAGGTTCGTAGTGACTGCTGAGGTGTGGGTGATTGGGAAGCACGCGCAAAGACAACCCTTGCATTCCGCTAGACGCATAGGAAATGCTACCTTTATAGAGGCTAGAACCATTATCGGCTTTCCCAATAAAGTCTACCACAGTGGATTTACCGCCGACAATTTCGCCGCGATCGTCCACCGCCCCAACATACAGTTCCACGCGCACGTCGTCGGGAGTTAACCCAGCTAAATTAAGTTGCGCTTTCACGCTAATCGGCTGGTTCACTTGCACGTCGGCCGACTCAGAAATGTCGATGTTCTCGATTTTGATGTCGTACCACTTCTGCTTGATGTTGTGCTTCCAATGGGCCAAATCTTTGACCGGCTTGTAATTGTTCGCACTCATGGCATAGTAGCGATCGCTGGTGGTAAAGTAGGCTTTTTCGCCATAATCTTTCACCATGCGAGCCGTATTGAAAAAGGGACAGTTGAGACGAATGGCAGCTTTCATCTTCTTAATCCAGCCCCGAGGCAAACCATCACCATCGCGATCGTAGAACAACGGCACCACTTCCTGTTCCATCAAATCGTACAGCGAATTGGCTTCTACCTCATCTTGATACTCGGGATCGTCGTATTTTTCCCCGTGACCGATCGGCCAGCCCGTATTCACGTAGTCGGCTTCATCCCACCAACCATCGAGAATACTCAAGTTTGGCAACCCGTTCATCGACGCTTTCATGCCCGAAGTTCCCGAAGCCTCCCGAGGGCGACGCGGCGTATTTAACCAGACATCGCAACCAGCCACCATCACCCGCGCCATATCGATATTGTAGTTAGGCAAAAATGCCACGTAATTGTGCATCTCCTCTTCGCGAACGAAGTGGACAATGTTGCGGATTAACTCCTTACCGGGCATATCTTTGGGGTGGGCTTTTCCGGCGAATACAAATTGTACCGGACGGTGGGGGTTGGTGAGAATTTTCTTG
>CAKZKB010000154.1 GCA_937121005.1 uncultured cyanobacterium
GCGATCCAGATAGCGACTGCGTAACTTTGCCTCTAAATAGTCAATGGCGTTGGCATCGCTAATTTGCTCTAAATCGCGGAAGTTTCGCACCAATTTCCTTAGCAAGTTTTCATTTCCTTGTAAAGAAGAAACTGAGATTCGCTTGCCGATATTGCCCGGATCTCCGGCAATTTGGGCGACTTCGGAATCAAACGTGAGCCCAGAGACATTCAGCGTAGCAGAATTGGCAAATACGAGATCGCTAAAGTCGATAACATTAGAAATGCTACTGCGTTGTAGGTCGATCGCTTCGCGGAGTTTGGCTTGGCGAAAGGTGGCGCTTTCGTTAAACTGAGTATCGGTTAAGAATAAAGTCTTGCTGAAATTAGCTTTATTAAAAACGGCCTTTCCGTCCCAAATTGTCTGGGAAAAGTCTCCGTTTTCTTGCCAGCGCGATCGACTGAAATTTGCTAAATCGTCAAATTGAGCCTGGTGGAAGCTGGCCGTGTCTTGAAAGTTGACATTGCCAAATTTTATTTCCGCGCGAAATCGAGCTAAGTCGAAACTTGCTTCGTCAAAGAAAATACTGCTTTGAAAGTTTGCTTTTTCGGTAAAACTCGCACCGATAAAATTGGCTCCCTTGCTAAATCGCGTTTCCGAAAAGTTCGACACCCCGGAAAAGAGGGTATTTTTAGCATCGACGCGATCGAGGAAAAAGGTATTGGCAAAATTGACCGCATCGACAAATTGAGCGCCATCGAGGGTCAACATTCCGCGAATAACAGTCAGACGAAGGTTGCTATTCCCAAATTTCGGGTCGAATACCAGCGATTGGGACAGTTGTTGCAAGCGAGAAAGACGATCGCGATCGCGATCGATTTGGGCTTTTTCTTCAGCAGAAAACAACGGCGACAAGGCTTCGCCATACAGTGGCGTTCGCAGTCCTAACTTCGTCCCGTCAAACATTCCGCGCACGATCGCCCCGGATAAATCCAGTCCCAGGGAATTGTTTGCTTTTGCGAGTCGATCGCGCAACAATTCGTAAAAGCGATCGCGAAACTCTGGGTTCTCCTCGCGCAGATCGATGCTAAAATCTTCAAGGTCAATGGCAAAACTGCCCTCGCGCAGCACGGGATTGTCGAGACGCTGTTGTAGAATATCGAGAGTAAGCGGCACGGTTTCGGCCTGCGCCGGGGCGATCGCGACTCCCCAACAGACAATGATGGCAATGGTGATGGCAATGAATTGATAAAATCTCTGTTTCAAGGTTCAATTAGGTATTAGGTCTGTAGGGGCGAAGGGCCTTCGCCCTATTCGCATTCGGTTTTAGGGAGGGTCAACACTGTTGACTCCTACATCTAACTCGGTTTTAGGGAGGGTCAACACTGTTGACTCCTACATCTAACTCGGTTTTAGGGAGGGTCAACGCCGTTGACCCCTACATCTAACTCGGTTTTAAAATAATGTTACCTTTTCTACTTGCTGCTACAACTGCCATTGTTTCCCCGGTTCCCGAATGGGTACAAACGGTGGAAGACGACTATCGCATCAATGTTTTAGCCGCCGACGATCGCACGCTTTGGGTTGCGTCTTGGCAAGGACTGAAACGCATCGATCCGCGATCGGGAACCGTAATTACTAACATTTACGTGCCGCCGACGGTGGGGGCCATGACCCGCGATCGCGCCGGGCAGATGTGGGTGGGAACCTACGAAGGATTGTACCGGGTTAGCTTGGCCAATGGAAGAGTGACCGCCAGCAATTTTAATTTACCTTCGACGAAAGTGCTGTCCTTAATTACCCATAATAACCGCGTTTGGGTCGGGGGCGATCGCGGTTTGGTCGCCATTGACCCCAGTAATGCGGCGATCGTCGCCGAGTTGGAGTCCCTCCCCGGTACGAGTGCTAACGTTCTAACGGACGCAGGCGGCCGGTTGTGGGTGGGGACGCAGCAAGGGTTAGTCGGCGTAGATCCGGGTCGCGTGGCGGTGACAACCCATATTAGCGACGTTCCCGGTGCCACCGTACAAGCCTTAGTCCGCGACAGCGAAGGGAATTTGTGGGTGGGAACCCCGGCCGGACTGTTCGTTTTCGATCCGACAGCCGACGAGGGGGTGCGATCGATCGGTGCGTTCGAGTACCGGGACGTGCGATCGCTAGCCTTCGATCGCGTTGGGAGTTTGTGGGTGGGAACCACTCAAGGGTTATTTCGCCTCAATACACGCAACAATCAATTAGCCGGACAAATTCACAATCTCCCCTCGGACTGGATTTATTCGGTATTACCCGACGTGGAAAACAAACTTTGGGTTGGCACTAGCGAAGGCTTGGCTTGGGTGAGTCAAACCACTTGGGAAGCGACGACTCACGATGCTTTCGATCGGCCCTAAGATGGGAAATTGGGGGGTTGGGGGTTTGGGGGTTTAGCTTATCCGCTCTTTATAAGGCGGCGAGGATGTCAATGGCAAAGTAGCAACGTGCTAAAATAAGAACGCATCTATTAGGCATACGAACAACAGAGCGACGTGGTTTTAACCCGTTGCGGAGTTTCCGTAGAATCTCCCGTGCTTCAGCCGGGAGAGAAGTCAAAATGGAAGCCAAGTCTGCATTGGCGAGAGATTGCATGGGGGACATCGCATCTTAATGTCCTGTCTAAAGAACCCTTCCCCATGTCCTGTAAATGTTGCTGTTGTTGCTGCGACCACAAAGAACCCGAACCGCCTAAGTTCGGGATTGAGATCGTTTTGACTCTTTCTCCTTCTGTGGTCATCAGCATTTTGTTAGTGCCCGATAGCCCCGAGAAACCTCCCGGTCATCATCCCGAACCTCCGGCCTGCACTCAACCAATCACCGATCTCGAAGAGGACTGTATTGGAGGACATTAGTTTGGCTCTCGCCATGGTTCGGGTTGTAAAAAGCCCGGTTTCTCAAGTCAATTACTCTTTAGCTCGAGTAGAGACCAGAAACCGGGTTTTAACTCGATTATGGCTTGCGAGCGATCCAATATTTACTCATAAAATGGGTCTCGATCGCCACGTCAACAAATCCGGCATCGGTCATGCGTTCGGTGATGTCATCGCGAATATAATCAATAAAATAGGGTTCGTGAAATGCAGTTTGGAAATTGTGCATCATCGGTTCGAGTTCGGGTACGTCATCCTTTTGCAGCGAGTCGCAAATGACGAAAACACCACCCGGTTGCAAGACGCGGAAACATTCTCGGATGATGCGCGATCGCGCTGTCGGCGGCAATTCGTGAAAAGTGAACACGCAAGTCACGCCGTGAAAGTAGCTATCTCGATAGGGCAATTCTTCCGCGTTGCCTTGTAACAGTTGGGGCAAATTTCCCGGTACTGCCGACAGCAATTGCGTCGCTTTACGCAAATAGGCTGGCGACAAATCCATGCCAAATAGCGCCGCTTTCGGCAACATTCCGCGCAAAAATCGTAAGGTGCGCCCGGTTCCGCAGGCGACATCGAGAACGCGAATGTCTTTCGGAGGAACATCTGTAAAGGCTTGCAAACCCGCTTTTAAGGGAGCTAAAACCCGGCGACGCATGGCATCGGCGGCTCCATTAAAAAGCAACTCCACTTGCAGATCGTAAATGTCCGCCGAGCGATCGCTCAAATAGCCATCGGTTTGGTAGTGGAAGTTGCGGAGGTAGTATTTGGGATAGCCTTCGGTGTCGATATTGGTAGCAAAATCTCGATACTCTTCTCGATGCAAGCGATCCCAAATTAACGGCATATCCAACCACACCATCGGGTACGAAGATAAGAAGTCTTGCCAAGCATCGTCGAAGAGCAAACTGGCGGGATAAATGCCGCGATCGACATCGTTCCAGTCCGTTTCTAAAACGCGATCGAGTCGCTGGCGAGCAATATCGATCGCCTCGTCGGGAACCCGTCGATATTTGCCTTCGGGAGCCGGATAAAAGAGACTTCCTATTCGTCCGGCTAGGGTTTTGTGTGCTAAACTAAAGGCGGCTTTTCCTTTTTGTAAGGTTTGATACGCGAGTTGTTCGATAGTTAACGTTGAAGGCATGAGGGCAATGGATCGGAGATGATTTGAATATCATACCATTTTCCGATAGTGGTGCAACAGATACGATGTAGGGGCGATTCGCGAATCGCCCCTACAAAACTTGTATTCACGATCTTCTCGGTCAAAATGGATTGCTATTCTCGCGTCGCTGAATTCTCCTCCTCAACTCTTTCTAGAGGAAAAACCGCATCGATCGCGCTTTCGGGCTCTTTCGGTTGCGACTCGGAAGCAGGAAACGAGGGACGACCCCCCAACAGGGCGATCGCATTATCGTTGGCGGCGATCGCTTCTTCGTAGCGCCCCAAACGCTGGTACAATTCTCCTAGCTTCGACCAACCTTCTCCATTTTGCGGATTGGCAAATAGGGATGCTTGCCAACAGCGAGCGGCTTCTTTTTCGTCCCCGGTATCTAAAGCCTTAACTCCTTGTTGCCATAGCGCTTCTGGGTCGATGGTCTCGCTATCCGGGGCATCTTCAGGTAACGACAAAATCGGTTCGACACGCGCTTTTTTATCGGTCGGTCCGTTGCGGTAAAAATCTTCTTCTCGGGGCGGAGAAATACGCGGTTCGAGGGGGGAATTTTCGGCTTCGCGAGTGTGGGCCTGTACGGTAGCTGCCACTGCTTGGGTTTTGCGGACGGTTTCGCTGCGTTCGAGAACGCGATCGCCAATGACTTGCGCCAGCTTGCCCAAATGGCCGCCTTCTACCTGTGCCAGTTGCCGCAACCGCCGTCCCAGTTCGCTGTGGGGTTCGTCGGACTCCAAGAGGCGTTCGCCAAATTCGTACAGCCACCGCAACCAGTCGTCTTGACTCGATCGCCCCTGCAAAGCGGCAAAGAAGCGATCGACTTTGACGCGATCCCAGCCGTCTGCTACGCCGTCGAGTAGCTGCATGAAGTAGTTTTCGGCTTCTAGGGGACTCAAGGGGGCAAGTTGGGGCGACTCGGGGGCGCGGGCTTGGCGTGCGAAAACGCGCCGATACGCTGCCACCAGCCAGCGCCATGCTGCTTGCAAAAGGTTCATACGATCCGATCGAGGCAATCCATTCGTATATTCTACGCTACCGTGTCGTTCTTACCCGGTTGACCGACAAATATGCTTGGGTGTAGCTTGGGTTTCACGCTTCAATCCAACCTACGAGATTTCTAACGCGATCGCGCCTGGCCGGGATCGTCTCGTAGAAGTGGTTTAAGCGCTAGGATAATTATAAGGCGCGGATGCCATCGAATGCCGTTCTTGAGGAGAAGCAACGAGATGAAACGAGATGACGTATTGGCTTTTTTGGCGGCGCATAAAGACGCGATCGCGGAGTTTGGAGCCAAACGAATCGCCGTGTTTGGATCGTTCGCTCGCGATGAAGCGCGATCGGACAGCGATATTGATATTTTAGTAGATTTCGAGAGTCCGGCAACCTTTAAGCGCTACATGGGGTTAAAATTTTATCTGGAGGATCGATTGCATCGCAAAGTCGATTTAGTTCCTTGGGATGGGTTAAGACCGTTAACTCGGGACAACGTAGAAAAGGAAGCAATTCATGTCCCGTAGTAATACCAATTTTCAGAATTAATGCAACACATGGAAACGTCCATGTAGGGGCAAACGGCGTTTGCCCAATCCGAAGTGTAACACTATTTTCGGAAAACGGTATAATTGCAGTCAACGATCCAAACAAGATTTGGAGAGCGATCGAAATGAGAGAAACCCGATTTTTGGATAAAACCGGGTTTTTAACGAGTTAAAAACTAAAGGTTGTCCTCAGCGTTCCGATAAAGATGTCGTCGTTGTCGCTATCTTGGTTGGGAGAAGTCAACCAAATGATACCAGGCGTAACAGCAATGCCATCGGTTAATTGAATTTCGTACAGCGCCTCAATGTGCAAGGGTACGTCATCTTCAAAATCGGGATCGCCGGGAACATCGAGATCGGTTAAAT
>CAKZKB010000155.1 GCA_937121005.1 uncultured cyanobacterium
AACGGACTCGGAGGCGGCTAAGTCTACACCCTGCAACTGTCCGCTTGCGATTTCCACTTCTCCATATAATAGCGAAAGTTGGGCTTGTCGTAGGGCTTCGGCTTTGATTTTGGTGTCGTCTAGATGGGCATAAAATTGACTCATTAAAGCCAGGGTTCCCTCATCGCTAACATACCACAAACTGGCCAGGGCTGTCTTCACCCCGGCTGCCACTGCAAACCCGGCGAACCCCAGTTCGGCTTCTGGGGAACCGACGGCGGTGCGACAAGCCGATAGCACTAATAATTCTACTGGCGGTTGGTTCCAGCCGAGTTGACGCAATTCGTTGAGGTGCAGGCGTTCTTCTCCCCATAGTTGAATGTAGGAATTGTCGGCAGATCCCGGTACGAATTCTCCGTGCGTAGCTAGGTGTATAATTGGGTAGGGATACTGGCGGCGCTGAGCAATTAAATTGTTGCGAGTGAACTCTTCGTTTAAGTATGCCTCTCCTTGCCACAAGCGATTGGCAATTAAAGGCAATTCTACGGCAACGGCGGGTAAGGGAGCGAGTTCTTCAAAGGTGGTGGCTCCCATGGCGAGGACTCGCGTATCGACCAAAGTGCGATAGCGCGTATCGACGAGGTTGACGCTGGGAATAATACTGAAACTGTATTTTTCTACGAAGAAGCGATCGCCGTCGTGTAGGGCCGCGATCGGGATGCTTCGCAGGTGCGGCCCCATCGAAAACAGCAAGGTATTGATTCCGGCAGCTTGCAGTTCTGGTTCGATCGGGGTTATAATCCACTCGTGCAACTGTTGGGCATATTCGAGATAGTTGTCCGATTCGCGAACGCGAGGGTTGATGAGATAGTATTGAAAGTCTTCGATCGCTTGGAGAACTTCTACATTATCAATATCGACGGTTTTGCGAATCAGCCGACCGTCAAAATCGTCACTTTCTTTGAGCGATTTACGGCTCACTCCATCGCTTTCAGTAAAGACGATCGTCTCGATTTGTCCGGGTAGCAAGCGCACGTAAACCACCGCCGATCGATGTCCGGTTTGGCGATAAATTTCAGCTAGGGAGTCGCGCACGTCCCCGGTGGTTGTCGGTGTCGTTAAATCGCGACCGAAATAGGACTCAAATTCGCTCGTTCGTTCTCGTTCGATGTTGACGATCGCTTCGCCAATATCCACTTGCGCTACGTTGGCGGCGGGATTTGTATCGGTGGGAACCTCAGTCGGTGTCGTTTCTTCACTCGGTTTCTCGGCCACTTCTTCGTTGTCGAGATCGATGTCTAGGGGAGAATCGACATTCCCTTCAATGTCGCCGCCTTCCTCAATATTGACTTCGGCATTGTTAGCATCATCTCGTTCTCGGCGGGGACGATCGCTATTTTCTTCGGCAACAATATCGTTTTGAACCGATCGCGTCACCGTCTCTTCGGTCTGTACGCCAACAAATTCAAAAAATTCGCCGCCGTCTCCGGTTTCGCTGTTTAAGGCACTGCGATCGCGCAATTCTAAGCGGATAGGAGCCTGCGGCATCCCGATACCACCCATACCAAACGTGAAAAAGTCGGCCGATCGCGCTGTCACTACAGCCATGGGATCCGATCGCCGAATAACACCACCATTGGCATCGACGGTGACATTCCCTGACGATCGCAGGTTGCCGACAACAATTCCGCCGACTGCACCCGCATCGCCAATGTCTAGAACGATCCGACCCACACCCGAACTGATGAGGGTTCCCGGTGCTTGGTTAATGTTAGCAGGGCCGGGTTGTCGCATTCCGTTGGCCGCCGCGCGATCGTTGGCCCGAACGACAATATTGCCATTATTCCCGGAAGTGTCGAGGTTGGCGTTGATATTGACGCTGCGTCCGGCACGCAGTTCGATGGACTCGACGCGGACGATCGCTTCATTGACATTAATATCGTTCGTCGCTTCGACAACAACGTTCCCTTCTAGATTATCGAGGCTGTCGGTGTCGATCGTCGGTGCATCCGGGGGAGGTTGCATCAGATCGTCGTCCGGTGGTGGCGGTGGCGGAGGTGGGTTTGTACCGTTACCCGGTGGGGGAGGCGGTGGTTGCATCCCATCACCCGGTGGGGGAGGCGGTGGTTGCATTCCATCACCCGGTGGTGGCGGCGGTTGCTGCATCCCGTCATTTGGTGGCGGCGGTTGCTGCATCCCATCATCTGGTGGCGGCGGTTGCTGCATCCCATCATCTGGTGGCGGCGGTTGCTGCATCCCGTCGTCTGGTGGCGGTGGTTGCATCCCGTCATCGGGGGGAGGCGGTTGCTGCATCCCGTCGTCTGGGGGAGGCGGCGGTTCGCTGTCTCCTTCACCCTCAAGATCGCCATCCTCTTCACCCTCAAGATCGCCATCCTCTTCACCTTCTGGGGATTCGCCGATCTCTCCCTCTTCGGGATCGAATAGAATAGTTCCGGCCAGACCCGAGGCGGCCCCAACATCAACCGATCCGTTGAACGCGAGGCGATCGCGTCCAGAAATCTCGACAAAACCGCCATTTCCGCCCGAATTGGCTCCGCGAGCGCTAGCTGTACCGTAAAATTGCGTTAGGCGATCGGCCCAGATGATTATCGTGCCACCATTCCCCAATCCACTGTAGGGGCGAACGGCGTTCGCCCGATCGACCACGTTCGCCCGATCGACCGCATCTGCTCGAATTATCGTATTGCGATCGACATAAGTATAATCTGCATTGGGAAGGTTTCCACTTCCCCGAACATTGCCGCCAATGAAGACATGGCCGCCATTGGTTCCCGATGCGTCAATGTTACCAGAGACAACCGCAACGCGATCGCCTAATATTTGAATGTAGGGGCGAACGGCGTTCGCCCGATCGGACGCATCAACTGTTCCCGAGACGATCGCATCCCCAGTACGCGGATCGATACGAACTTCCGATCCGGTGATGCTTATCGTGCCATCAGGGTTAGAAATAATATTGCTGTTCGTACTGTCAATATTTCCGCCAGTTAGTAAATCGGGTAGTCGATCGTGGGTAATGGGTAATTGGCGATTGGGAGAGGGGACGACTTCCAAATTTAACAGGGTTCCAGGACTGCTGAGGCGAACGAGATTTTCTCCCGGTACGGCGGCGATGGTAATATTTCCTCCCGGCGCGTGCAGGGTTCCGGTTTGCAAGACGCTACCGCCAATTAACCCCAGTTGGTGTCCGAAGGGAACGGATAAATTGCCAAAGTTGATAATGCTTCCGGGAACGGTAGTGGCAAAATCGAACCCAGTGGGATCGCCGAGAAAATGAGACCCATGGGTCTCATTTTGCCATCCCCAGATCCCATTCTCGAAGCCGATCCCCGTCGCAGTGGTAGCGGTAAAATCAGCCGGAACGTTCAGTGTCGCGTGGGTTCCAAAAATAATCCCGGCGGGGTTGGTTAAAAATAAATTGGCTTGACTCCCACTCACTTGCAGCAGTCCGTCAATAACGGAAATGTTGCCTCCCGTGACTCGTCCGAGGACATTTTCTGTGTTGGGAGTGGTGAGAAAATCGGCAACTTGTCCCGTTTCCAGTCCGAATTCTTCAAAGCTGTGGAACAGGTTCGCGCCGTCGGTCGATCGCGTTCCCCCGTCAATTTGAAAGCGGTTGTCGGCGGGAGTGACAACGGTTCCCGTCCCGTCGTCCGCCGGAACGATGGGTTGCGCTGTCGCCGGGACGACAGCGATCGCCGCACCGACACAGACGATCGAGCTAAAAACGGAACGCGCTATCATATATTTCTGCCAAAATTTATTACATAATATGAAGAGAACGCCAGATCGCATCACGCACTATCTCGGCTTCTTCCCTACATTAGCAAATTACAGTCCCTGTCATCATGTCTGTTTCTACACCTCTAGAACCGTCCCCAATATCTCACATTTGGCACTGGCGAAACTATCCGATCGCGTACCAACATCAAGGCGATCGCGGCCCGGCGGTGGTTTTGGTGCACGGTTTCGGTGCGTCTTGCGGTCACTGGCGCAAAAATATCCCCGATCTGGCCTGTCATTGTCGCGTTTTTGCCTTGGATCTGATTGGGTTTGGCGCTTCGGCGAAACCCGCACCGGAGGCGATCGCCTATACCTTTGAAACCTGGGGGGATCAAATTGTCGATTTCTGTCGGGAAGTGGTGGGAGAACCTGCTTTTTTGGTGGGAAATTCCATCGGTTGCATTGCTGTCATGCAAGCGGCGATCGCGGATCCAGAAATGGTGCGCGGGGTAGCACAAATTAACTGTTCCCTGCGCCTGCTGCACGATCGACGGCGATCGCAACAGCCATTTTTTAAGCGTGTCGGTGCGCCATTGATGCAGCGCCTGTTAGGTGTAGAGGCGATCGGTCGTTTCTTTTTCGATCGCATTGCTCGACCCGAAACCGTCAGAAACATTTTACTACAAGCCTACGCCAAAAAGGAAGCCGTCACCGACGAATTAGTAGACTTGTTGATGAAACCCGCTTGCGAACCCGGCGCGCGAGAAGTCTTCCTCGCCTTCACTCGCTATTCCCAAGGCCCCCTACCCGAAGAGTTGCTCGAAAAATTACCTTGTCCCACCATTTTACTCTGGGGAACGGCCGATCCTTGGGAACCGATCGCATTAGGAAAAGAACTCGCTAAATTCGATGCGGTGCAAGAGTTCATTCCTCTCGAAGGGGTGGGACATTGCCCCCAAGACGAAGCCCCGGAGTTGGTCAATCCCATTTTGTGCGATTGGATTGTAGCACAAAATCATTGATACAGATTGATTTCCCCATATCGACAATCGACGATCGCTTGTTTCCAAAGCCAGGTATGGATACCCCAAGGTTGAAATCTGGGAATATGTCTTTCGTTTTCGGTTAAAATGATAACCTGTTCAAATTCTTGCTGCTGAGAAATGGCTTGTGCGGCGAGAATTACATCTCCATCCAAACCGCGATCGTCCGATGTTGGCTGTCCCGTTTTTCGCAACCCAGCCCAAATTTCGGCTGCTTCAAAAAAATCGTCTTCTGATAGTGGTAAAAACTGATTTTGCTGTTGGAATCGATCGAGCCTCCCGATACTTTTAGTGAAGTTTTGTAAAATTAGTTCCCTTCTCAATTCGTAGTCGCAAATTTGCGGTACTCGAATTAAAATCTTACGCTTTTTCATAAATGCAAGCCAGTCTTTTACCTCTGGATGCTGTTCTGGGTCGACCAATTTCCCTAAAGGGCCAGAATCAATTAAAACGACTGTTTCTGATGGCATTTCCTTCATCTAAATAATATGCTGCACTACTTTCTCGTCAACTTCCCTGGCATATTCTGGGTCTTCTTGCGACCATT
Source organism: uncultured cyanobacterium (assembly GCA_937121005.1). Classification (GTDB taxonomy): domain Bacteria; phylum Cyanobacteriota; class Cyanobacteriia; order Cyanobacteriales; family Geitlerinemataceae; genus CAKZKB01. The sequence goes on from CAKZKB010000155.1 coordinate 5,314, forward strand.
CCTCAACGGCTTCAATGAGCCAGTCGATCGACTCTTCGTCAATAATTTGCTTTTGCTCCTCTTGCGTTCCGACCCAACACCATATAATATTGTTGTCGGTTTCTATACCGAGCAAACGATAGTCTGCCGATACTCGAGCTAACCAATACTTGTCAACTTTTTTGAGGTGCAGCAAAGGATGAGTCGGATCGGTTTTAAGCAAGTCGAAGCATTGGTTGACCTGTTCGCGATCGCGATCGGGCAAAGCATTACAGACTTCTTGAAGTTGACGAGTTGTGTAAATCTTCTCGCCGTCATTTGCTACAAAATCGGACATGACTTCTCGAGCGAAGTCCTCCAATTTTTTGCTAGCTACATCTCGCTCGAACTGTTCGTCCCATTGACGGTTGCGATCGAGTATAGCTTTTTTTTGCGCGATCGTCCATAAAATCGCTTTAGCTGTGGCATCACTTACGCCGATCGAAAAGGCTACTTTATCTTCTGCTTGCTGTTTAGCTTGTTTGACTTCACGCTGATATCCCTCTTTACTAATTAATTCAGCAAGGCGCTTCTCGATGGTAAAGTAAGTTGCTTCGCTGATATAGCCTTCCCAGTCATCAATAATTTCCAACTGCAATGCAAGATACTGATACCAGTCTTGATACAAATCGAGATCCTTCGTGAAACCGGAATTTTTGTGACGAATGGTAAACTCTACAGAAAGCTGCAAAATTGATATCAGGAGTTCCATTTCTTGCGCCGCTCGACGAATAGAGCAAATCCAATCGTTTCGCAGGAAATCTCTGTATTTCTCTCGAAAATACCGAGCAACTTCTATCATTTGCTGAAAGGCTTGTATTTTTTCAACTGGATTCTCAGTTCTACTGGCTTTTTCTTCAGCTTCAAAAAAGGGCAATAAATCCTGACGCAGTTCTGCTTGGGGAATTTCTGCGCTTGCGGCTGCAAACGACGCTTCAATCGCGCGTAGGTCTTTCCCTAACTGTTTTGGAGTCTCATCGGGAGCGGCAAGCAATGTGGAAGGCGAAAACATAGATTCGATCGAGCCATATAGACTATCCTCTAGTATGGCATAATCTCATCGCAGATTGCAACCCCATAAATCAGTCACTACGCTCCATTCCCGTAAATGGTACACTTCTATTGAATGTTTGCGATCCTAAATTAACGTCAGTTCGACAGCAATGAAATCGCCCTCACCCCAACCCCTCTCCCCAGGAAGAGGGGCTTCAGAGAGTAGGTTTTCCGTGCCCTCTGGGAGAGGGAGGCCGGGAGGGTAAGGGCATCAAACTGACATTTTAAGAAGTCGTGAATACAACGCGGACGATCGTCCCTTCTCCTGGGGTACTTTCGATCTGCAATCGACCGCCATACAGTTCCACTAAACGCTTAGAAATGGCCAACCCCATCCCCGATCCTTGCTGTTCGTAGAGTTTGCGCTCGAACTGAACGTAACCGCCGATACTGGCAATTTGTTCTGGAGTTAAACCGCGACCGCGATCGCTAATGCTGAGAACAAAATCATCTTCCTCTATGGCGGTTTTCAGTGCAACTTGGCTTCCTGGCGTAGAGAACTTAAACGCATTATCCGTCAATTCCGAGACGATTTTCATCAACCAGCGATCGGAAATAGCCAGTTCTGTCTCAGTTAAATCGATATCGAGATCCGCTTTGCGATTCCAGCGTACTGCAACCTCGATCGCCGTATTTTCGACAACAGATTTTGCCGATGGCGTACTTCCTTCGAGTAGCACTTTAGCGCGATCGCTGTCAGCCGTGACGAGTTCCAACTGAGCGAACAACAAATAATTTTGAATTAAACTATACAGCCGCTTGCTCGAAGTGGCAATATCGCGACCGAGTTCGCGAATTTCGTCACTTTCCATGTCATCGCAATCTTCTTCGAGCAACGTAGCAAACCCCATAATCCCATTCAGAGGAGTTAGCAGTTCGTGAGGAAGGGATAGAGTCAGGTTTTTACGCAGTTCGTCAAATTTTTGCTGAGATTGTTGTTGGAATTCCTCGTGTTTTCTCAGCCGTGCTTCTACAGCCCCCAACAGTTCCGCTACCGAAAACGGCTTAGTCAGATAGTCATCTGCGCCTAAATTCATGCCTTCGCGCAGATCGTCTTTCGTGACTTTGGCAGTTAAGAAAATAAATGGAGTCATCTTGGTCTGCGGGTTTTCCCGGAGACGCTTCAATACGCCGTAACCGTCGAGTTCGGGCATGGAAATATCGCAAACCACCAGATCCGGAACGCGATCGATGGCCAATTTTACCCCCTGCTGGCCGTTTTCGGCTTCGAGGACTTCAAACCCTTCTTCTGTAAGAATTTCGACGATAATCTCGCGGATATCGGTTTCGTCTTCAATGGCTAGAACAGTTGTCATATCAATAAACAATGAGCAATGAGCAATGAACAATGAGCAATACCCCTGATGGAAAGCAGAGGGTAAGCATTCAGGTGGCACTCACCAAACCCGGTTTCTGGCAGATCTCCAGATAAAATTCGAGTCGATCCGTTGAGAAACCGGGTTTCTACGCCTGTTGACGATCGGACACCTGAATAGTTACAGCAGAGGCTTGAAGCAACGAACGGGTTTTCCTGATAATGTATTATAAAACATGACTCGCCAACTTTTGTCCTCAGTACAATTGAGGAAACGAGATTGCAGTAAATCCGCCTATACCCGGCGGGTGACGATCGCCCCACCGAGACTTGGTACGATAGAGTCACCCGACCGACTGTGTTAGTTGAGAAAATCATGAACCGCGATCGACCCGACACCAACCTTGCCGAACTGGTCAATACCGAATTACCCGACGGTATTGATGCCAGAGTTCGCCGCCAAGATAATACTTTAGAAATGACCCTTTCGGCGCAACAAGCCGATCGCGTGGATTTCGAGCGTTTGGGAACCATTTTGACCCAACTTCCCATTGATGGGATCGAAACCCTCGTCGTTGCTTGGCAACCGCCACCCGAACCCACTCCGATTTGGCGCGGTGTTTTCGATATGACCCCCGAAAACTGCCACAATTCCAGTTGGTGGGTGTCGATGTTACAAGGAACCGTCGAAGCCGGAAGCGCCGCCGCCAAAAACCTCTACGATGCAGGTAAAACCGCCATCGACACGGCTGCCAATGTCGGGCAAACCATTGGTAACGTGGCTGCTAAAACGAGCAAAACCGCCATCAATGCAGCTGCCGAAACCAGCAATGCCGCCATGGATACCGCCGCCGAAATTGGGGCAACTGTCGGACAAGCGGCTTGGAAAACAGCCACCAATGTGGGGCAAAGCATTGGCGATATGGCAATCAAAGTCGGCAATTTGTTCGGCACTGCGGCGCGATCGATCGCCGAAAATCCTCTCTTGCAAAAAGTCGTCGAACGGGTCGATTTGGTGAAAGCCGAAGAAGAACTGCGGCGGTTAGAGGAAAAATATCCTCACGAAAACCCCAACGAAATTGCTCATCGGTTGATGGTCAAAAAAGCCATGTATGCAGGCGGTAGCGGCATCGCCAGCAGCATTATACCGGGATCGTTCGCGGCTTTGATGGCGCTAGATTTGACTGCCATGGCCGGGTTGCAAGCGGAGATGATTTACCAGATCGCCGGGGCCTACGGTGCAGATCTGCAAGAAAGCGATCGCAAAGCCGAAGTCCTGGCCATTTTCGCCGCCGCCTTCGGGGGCCACCGGGCTATCCAAGCCGGGTTGAAACTGTTGCGAATGACTCCCGCCGTCGGTGCGGTTATCGGGGCCAGTACCAACGCCGCCGCCATTTATACGGTAGGTCGAGCCGCCTGCGCCTTTTACGAGTCCCAAACCCAGCAGCGATCGACCGAAGAAAGCCTAGAAGCGTCGCGACAGCAGGGCGATCGCGCCTTAGAAACCGCAATTTCGCAAGAAATTATCGCCGATACGATTTTAGTGCGCCTGTTGCTGAAATCCCGAGATGACATCCCCCCCTGGGAAGAGATGCGATCGCAACTCGAACCCGCCAACCTCAGTCCCGCTTCAGTGGAGGCGATCGCGGCTCAATACCCCAACCTACCGCCGTTAGAGAAGTTGCTCGAGGAGTTAGAACCCGACTTCGCCGCCTCGGTTTTGGCCCGCTACGAACGACTTTTTCCCGAAGCGATCGGCCAATTGCCCCGCAAGTCGCTACAGTAGGTATGGGGTTCTAGGTTCTAGGTTCTAGGTTGGGTCGATCGCCGAGTGCGTTGCGTTGTTCGTGCCGTCTGGCCTCTCAAATCCCCAACCGGTTTAAACCTAATTCCTAATCCCTAATCCCTAACACCTAATACCTAATACCTAAAAGATGAGAATGGCGATCGACGGGGATTTGCTAGAACAATTTGCCGATCTAATTGCTCGAGAAGCGGGGTTGTACGCGCGATCGCAAGATCGAAATACCCTAGAACGCAAAATTGCGGCTCGCATGAAAGCGAGAGGCATTCGCGATCCCCTCGATTACTATCGCTTGTTGCAGCGCACGGCACTAAGCGATGGCAGTTTAACTGAAAATCGCGCTGGCGAATGGCAACTGTTGCTCGAATCCCTAGTGGTGACGGAGAGCTATTTTTTCCGCGATCGCGGTCAGTTCGATTTGTTGCGAAATCAAATTTTTCCCGAACTGATTTCCCAAAAGCTGCAAGGACAAACCGGACAGTTGTTCTCGACGAAACCGCCGTCGCTGCGGATTTGGAGTGCGGGTTGCTCTACGGGAGAAGAGCCCTATTCTCTGGCTATTTTACTCACGCAATTGATTCGGGATCTCGAGCGCTGGGATATTTTTATTGTCGGCACGGATATCAACCAAGTGGCCTTGGATAAAGCCGAACGGGGAATTTACAGTCCTTGGTCGTTCCGCTCGGTCGATCGCGCCATTCAAGAGCAATATTTTACCCCAAAAGGTGATGGATGGGAACTCTCGCCGCAGATTCGGAAAATGGTTAACTTCCGACCGCTCAATTTAGTGCGCGACAGTTTCCCCAATTTAGAAATTTGCAACATGGATTTGATTTTGTGTCGCAATGTCTTTATTTATTTTCAAAAACCGACGATCGCTCGCATCTTGAGACGATTTTACAGCAGTTTGCGATCGAGTGGAAGCCTAATCACTGCTCACGCCGAAGTCTACGGACAGAATTTAGATCGATTTCAGGCAAGAGTATTTCCCCAATCGACAGTTTATACGCGCTGCGAGGGCAATTTAGCGCCATCTCTCCCCGATAAAAAAGTTGAGAAGAACGATCGAGATCTGCGCGTTCCCCTTCCTGTTGTCTCCATTCCTCCACCTCCAGTTCGCAAACCGATCGCCCCCCGCCCGCCCACCGATATCGCCAGTTTAGAACGGGCGCGATCGCGGTTTCGAGACGGGGCTTATTTAGAAGCGATCGACATGGCTTTGCAAATTTTAGCACGTCGCCCGCACTATTTTGAAGCCTGCGTTCTCGTGGCCCGATCCTATGCTAATTTAGGAGAATACAACCAAGCGACATATTACTGTACCCAAGCTCTCGATATCGATCCGCTTTCAGTGTCTTGCTACTACTTATTGGCTCGCATTGCTGAAACGAAAGGCAACCTCGATCGCGCCAAGGCCCTGTTCAAACGGATTATTTACTTAGAACCCAATGAATGTTTAGCCTATTTGGAACTGGGAGGAATTTACGATCGCGAAGGCGATCGCCATCGGGCGCGGAAAATGCAAACCACCGCCCGCCAACTGCTGCGAAAACTTCCCCCCGAAACCATCATCGACCCACAGCAACAATTGATTGCGAGAGATTTGCTACAACAGGTCGATCGCGTCTTGTCTGAGTTATAAACTCAACGTAAGCATTCAGGTTAATGGTTAACATCCCCCCTAACCTCCCTTGATAAGGTAGTAGGGAAACCTAAGCGAACTCGATCCGATTCCATCTTGACACATTACTTTACTTATCTACATAAAAATCAATGGTATTTAACAAGAAGAGGGCATAAAATAAGTACAGATAACGACATTAGGTGTAGCGGATCGATACTGAGCGCTCTACTCGCTGTTTAGCTCGATCGCGGTTGTGCCGATGGCTCGATTGTTAGTGGAGATGGCAGTGATGGATACCTATTTTTGCCCTTCGTGTTCCTATCAGTTAGTCTCTCAAATTCGAGCGGGAGTGCTATCCTGGTTTTGCCCTCACTGCTATCAGGAAATGCCTTATGGGATCGGCGATCGAGCGATGGCGACTGTTCGCCGCTCTCGCATCGGTCGAGTTGCGGGTACAACGATCTCTGCCGCCGTTATCGAACCACCCCGATCGATGGGTCTGAAAACATCATTGGAGTTCGAGCGGATCGTGGACATCTTCTATCGGTACAGCAATCGATCGTTCGATTTAGGTGTGGTTCTCGAACGAATCACGAGCGGGTTGCGGAAAATTTTAGCCGTCGATCGCGCCCTTGTTTGTCGCTTGGAAGTTGGGAAAGAAACCGCGATCGTCACCGAATCGATCGCCCCCGGACGGCAATCAGCCAAAGCCGTTTGCTCGGCCTATTTCCCCAGCGATCGCGAGCTTGCCGAACTCAAACAAGGCAAAATTCACACCATCCAACAGCCGTGCGATTCCAACTCCCCAGAAACCAGCACCTTAGACTGTTTGTTAGAAGTTAGCGCCAAGCTAGTCGTCCCTATTTTAATCAATCCCCCACCATCGAAGAAAAACAAAATTGCAGCTTCCCCATTGCAACTGTGGGGCGTTCTGATCCTCCACCAATGCTACCAACCGCGACATTGGAAACCGGCCGAGATGGAATTTGCCTCATTAATGAGCGAACAAATTGCCGATTCGGTGTGTCAAGATCGCCTGTATCGCGAGCTCGAAGCCGCCAACGAACAACTGCAACGCTTAGCCTGCCTCGACGAACTAACGCAACTGTCAAACCGCCGCTATTTCCAGCAATTTTTGCAGCAAGAATGGTCTCGCAGCACTCGACAACAACAACCGCTATCTCTCGTCTTTTGCGATATCGATGGGTTCAAACAATTTAACGATCGTTGGGGACATTCTCGGGGCGATCGCTGCTTGCAACAAGTGGCCGCCGCCATTCAAAGTGCAGCCAAACGAGGTAGCGATGTTGTCGCTCGCTGGGGTGGCGATGAATTTGTTATTATCTTATCCGATACGGACGAAGCGGGAGCCATGCAGGTGGCGAAAAATATTTGCGATCGCGTTAAAGCCTTAAAAATTGAGCGATCGGCTGACGATCGCGCTTACATTACTATTAGCTGCGGCGTGGCGACGATCGTGCCCCAGGCGACAGTCGAACCGGAAACATTAGTGCGATCGGCCGATCTCGGTTTGTTCGCGGCCAAGTCTTTAGGGCGCGATCGCGTGGAAGTCAGTCGCGAAGCGATCGACCCCTCGAATTAGGGCCACG
>CAKZKB010000156.1 GCA_937121005.1 uncultured cyanobacterium
AAATCCGGTTAATCAATGCTACAATCTGATACACCTAGGCGGGCGAAGCATTCACCCTGTTGAGTTATCGGTAGAGTTTTTCGTTAACTTATGTGAATGCTTAGCCCCTACAAATAAAGATTTTCCCTAACCCCTCCTTCGACAGGCTCGGGACATCGCTTTATTAAGGAATATTACCTGAATACTTACAAACGAGTTAGGCAAAAATGAGCAAAGCGAACATTTTAGAAGCCGGAAAATCTTACACCTTCCGCTCTTATTTTGAAATGACCCACGAACCGGATGAAATTTTATCCGAGTTCGGTTACGAGTTGGCGCGATCGCGCTTATCTTTGCCGCAAACCAACGCTAAGTTGGAGCGTTTACCCGACTTACGCCAGCGCATTGAAGAGATTTTACCCTTTATCAGTCTCAGCAGCGAAGCCGCACGCCGAGAAACCTTAGTTTCCCCAATTTTACTCGAAGTCGTGCGCTACTGTCAATGCCAATTGCGGATCGAATACGCCTTAAATGTCGATGAATGGTTGAAAGGAACCCTGGACTACTTACTGCGATCGCGGCAAGCATTGCTCGTTATCGAAGCAAAAAATGATGACTTGACTCGAGGCTTTACCCAACTGGCTGTCGAACTGATTGCCTTGGCGCGATCGGAAGAAAAAGAGGTTTTATACGGAGCCGTTACCATCGGGGATATTTGGCAATTCGGACAGATCGATCGCCGGACAAATTGCATTGTCCGCGACATTGACTTTTTCCGAGTTCCCACCGACTTAGAACTGTTAGTCCGCAGTCTCGTCGGAATTTTGCAAGCAGAACATTGAATCAACTTAGCCGCAACAGAGAAGTTTCCAGACACAAGTCTCTGGGTAAGGATTCAGGTATGCTAGGATAGATGGGTCTAGAAACCGGGTTTCTCTGTACCAACTGAATGCTTATGTCTCTGGTTTTAGACTTGCGACTAAAATTTTTAATTTTTAATTTATAATTTTTAATTGGAGCGAAGCGACTTGAAGTTTGCTCCATCCAGTGCTATGGTAAAATAATAGTCCGATGGTACTGGTATTAAAATGGCTCTAGACTATCCCACCGCTCGCCAAGACGATTGTATCGAAACCTATCATGGCGTAGAGGTTGCCGATCCCTATCGATGGTTGGAAAATCGCGACACGGAGGAAACCCAAGCCTGGATCGAGGCTCAAAATCGCCTCGCCTTTGGCTACTTAGAAAAAATTCCCCAACGCCATTCGATCTTCGATCGCCTCAAGCAGTTGTGGGACTATGAAAAATACGGGACTCCCTTCAAACGCGGCGATCGCTATTTCTATTTCAAAAACGATGGACTGCAAAATCAAAGCGTCCTCTACGTTCTCGAAGAACTCGGCGGCGAACCTCGGTTGCTGTTCGATCCGAATACACTCTCTGAAGATGGGACGATCGCTTTAAGCGGACTAGCCATTACGGACGATGGCAAATTAATGGCTTACGCCTTGTCCGAGTCGGGATCGGATTGGAAAGAGTGGAAAGTGCGCGATATCGATACAGGAAACGATTTAGACGATCGCGTTAAATGGAGCAAATTTTCCGGTGCGTCTTGGACGAAAGATAACCAGGGATTTTTCTACAGTCGCTACGACGAACCGGACGAAAAGACCCAATTTGAGGAAGCCAACTACTACCAAAAACTGTACTATCACCGTTTGGGAACCGACCAAAGCGAAGACGCGATCGTCTACGAACGTCCCGACGAGAAAAAGTGGATGTTTGGCGGTTTTGTCAGCGAAGATGGCAAATATTTGATCGTTGGCGTAGCGCAAGGAACCGATCCAAAAAATCTGATTTTCTATAAAGATCTAACCGATCCCAATGCTGCGGTAGTCGAACTCATTAGCGAGTTTGAAGCCGAATACGACTTTATCGAAAACGAGGGAACGGAATTTTGGTTCGTCACCAATAAAGACGCACCGCGACGCAAGGCGATCGCGATCGATATCACCAGTGGCGATCGTCGGGAAATGATTCCTGAAAGCGAAGATGTCTTACAAAGTCTCAACATTCTCGACGATCGCTTTGTGGCTGAATACTTGAAAGATGCTCGCAGCCAGGTTAAAATTTTTAACTTAGATGGTTCCTTAGTCCGCGAAGTAGAGTTTCCGAGGATCGGATCCGTTGGCGGTTTTGGTGGGAAGCGGGAAGACACGGAAACCTTTTACAGCTTTTCTAGTTTTACCACGCCGACGACGATTTATCGCTACGACATGACAACGGGAGAAAGTACCGTCTTTCGCCAACCGACAGTGGATTTTAACCCCGAGGAATATCAAGTCGAACAGATTTTTTATACCAGTCGCGACGGAACGCGAGTTCCCATGTTCGTCACTTATAAAAAAGGACTCGATCGCGATGGAAATAACCCTACCGTTCTCTACGGTTACGGCGGTTTTGGGTTTTCTCTAACGCCATATTTCTCTGTATCGCAACTGGTGTGGATGGAACTCGGCGGCGTACTTGCGATTCCCAACCTACGCGGTGGCGGCGAATACGGTGAAGACTGGCATCAAGCGGGAACCAAACACAACAAACAGAATGTCTTTGATGACTTCATTGCGGCGGCGGAATGGTTGATTTCTAACGACTATACGAAACCCGAAAAGTTGGCCATTTCGGGGGGAAGCAATGGCGGCTTGTTAGTCGGTGCTTGCATGACTCAGCGACCGGATTTGTTCGGTGCGGCATTACCCGCAGTGGGAGTCATGGATATGCTGCGCTTCCATAAGTTTACCATCGGTTGGGCCTGGTGTTCGGACTACGGTTCTCCAGACGATCCAGATGAGTTTAAAACCTTGTACGCCTATTCGCCATTGCACAATTTGCAGCCGGAAACCGCCTATCCTGCTACATTAATTACCACCGCCGATCGCGACGATCGCGTGGTTCCGGCCCACAGTTTCAAGTTTGCGGCGGCGTTGCAAGCGGCCCACAATGGCGACAAACCGACCTTAATTCGCATCGAAACCAAAGCGGGTCACGGTGCGGGAAAACCCACTGAGAAAATCATCGAAGAAATTTCGGACAAGTGGGCATTTTTGGTGCAAACTTTAGATATGGAGGTGTAAGCGACAATGGCTGCAACTGAAGGCGATCGCGACATCAAAGGGATTAACCGAATTTCCGTGCGTGGCTTCAAGTCACTGTACGACGAGTGCAGCATCGAAATTCGTCCTTTAACTATTCTTGCCGGAGCTAACAGTTCTGGCAAGTCTAGCATCATGCAGCCATTATTGTTGATGAAACAAACCCTAGAAGCACCCTTCGATCCGGGGCCGTTGTTGTTAAACGGCCCTTACCTAAAATTTACCTATTCTCAACAGCTTTTCTCTAGACTTTCATCGAAACGTCCTGGTAGTGACAGTTTTGATATAAAAGTTGCTTTTGGAGAAAATTTAGCGGTCAATAGCCGATTCCAGTCAGGTTATGGAAAAGGCGAGAACTTGCCAATTGAAATCAACTCTACTGTGTACGAAATAAAAGAAGAACATTTTCCTTTAGTTATTGATTCTCTGAATCGAGAAGCATCCAATGTTATCCCTCCATCTCTCAAGAAGTTGAAAGATGTTTACCAGAATCTTTCTGATTCAAAAACAATTCAGGGTATTGTCAAACGAAATCGCTGTTTTCTAGATTTAGATGCCTATATGGATGGAGATTTTCTCAAATCTATCAATTTGTCTTCTCCTTTGATAAAACCGATCCAGGAAATGATTCACGTTTCAGGGGTTAGAGGTAATCCTGAAAGGACTTACCAAACTACTACTGTTAAAAATCAATTCCCTGGTGCTTTCGATCGCTACGTGGCTAGCATAATTAAAAATTGGCAAAACGAAGAGGATCCTCGATTGCTAGAACTAGGAAACAAGCTCGAGCGACTTGGACTTACTTGGAAAATCCATGCCAAGCAAATTAATGATGTTCAAATTGAGCTAGAAATAGGAATTCCTGGTTATAGAGGAGTTAATGACACAGTAAACATCGCCGACGTGGGGTTTGGTGTATCGCAAACCTTACCCGTGTTAGTGGCACTTTTGGTCGCCGAACCGGGTCAACTGGTATACTTAGAACAGCCGGAAATTCACCTGCATCCTCGCGCACAAATCGCACTGGCCGAGATTTTAGCAGAAGCGGCCGATCGCGGCGTTCGGGTTGTCACCGAAACCCACAGCGAACTGTTACTGGTAGCAATACAATCTCTGGTTGCCGAGGAAAAATTGTCTCCCGATACGGTAAAATTACATTGGTTTAGCCGAGGAGACGATGGCGTTACAAAAGTTAGCAGTGCTGACTTGGATGACGCTGGTGCTTTTGGAGACTGGCCCGAAGATTTCGGAGAAGTTTCTCTCAAACTCGACCATCGTTATTTGAATGCAGCCGAAGAACGTTTAATGGAGCGATCGCAGTGACGAAAAAGGAGTCTAAACGCTTAGTTATCGATGCTTCAGTGGCGCGATCGACCGGAAAAGCAACGACACCCCATCCAACGGGACAAAGATGCCGAACTTTTTTGTATGCAGTGTTTGACTGCGGACATTTACTCGTGATGACCCCAGATATTCGCGATGAGTGGAACAAACACCAGTCGGGAGATGCCAGTCAATGGCGGCGAATGATGGTGGCGAAAAGGCGATTGTATTGGATAAAAGAAGTCCCCGAATATCAAGAACTGTGGGATACAATGGATCGGTTGGCGAGAGGATCGAAGCAGCGAGAAGAAATGTTTAAGGACATTCGTCTCATTGAAGCCGCGATCGCCGCCGATCGCCGGATTATTTCCCTCGACGATAACACAGCGAGACAGTATTTTGCAGATGCAGCCAAAGAACTCGACGAACTCAAAACCATCATCTGGGTGAACCCCGACAAACCGGAGGAAAACGCGATCGCCTGGTTGTCAGCAGGAGCCCCAGACGATCGCGATCGAATGCTCGGATTTTGCTAAGATAGATATGAAGGTGTAAGGGACAATATCTCGCGATCGGATATTTCTTCTATGGCGCGATCGAGCAATTCGCACCCCTGCGTCACTGACTCGATCCGACTGAGACGATCGCGCCAACTCGACGCACCGGGAAAGTCTTTCGCATACCAAGCTAAATGTTTGCGAGCCTGTCGAATCCCGCGATCTCCTTTATAATTCCACAGTGCTTCTAGATGTTCTTTGGCACATCGTAACCGATCGACCGTAGAAGGTAAAGCCTGGCGATCGCCCGTTTTCAAAAAGTAGTCAATTTCCCCAACTAAAAACGGATATCCTAACGTTCCGCGCGAGCACATTACCCCATCGGCTCCCGTTTGTTCCAAGCAGGCGATCGCCGCTTCCACTGAAAAAATATCGCCGTTGGCAATTACTGGAATTTCCAAAACTTCCTTCACCCGCGCGATCCATTCCCACCGTGCCACACCATTATATCCTTGGGCGCGAGTGCGGGCGTGCAGCGTCAGCATTTGCGCTCCCGCATCTTGCAGTCGGCGGGCAAAATCGAGAATATTAACGTCGTCGTCGCACCAACCAATTCGCGTTTTTACACTCACTGGAACCGACACCGATCGCCGCACTTCTCGGACGATCGCTTCGGCGACATGAGGTTCTCGCAACAGCGCCGAACCGCCCCCTTTGCGAGTAATTTTGTTAACGGGACAACCCATGTTAATATCGATGGTGAGCGCTCCTTCATCGACGGCTCTTTTTGCCGCTTCGCCTAAAAAACCGGGACGCGAATCGAACAGTTGAATGCTAACGGGATTCTCATCGCGATCGAGTTCCATAATCGTCGGTACGGTGGCAATTTGCCGCAAACAAGACGCTTTCACCATTTCTGTGTAAGTCATCGACTCGGGTGCGTAGCGGCGTACTAAGCGCCGAAACACCAAATCCGTAACCCCAGAAAGAGGCGATTGCAAGACGCGACTGTTGACTTCAACGCTGCCAATTTTGAGGGGAGTCGCGAGTTTTTGTTGCAGTTGGGGAGAAAGTCGATCCATGGAAGGTAGGCGATATCAGATCCGTGAGACTTGTAGGGGCTAGGCATTCACATAGGTTAACTAACAATTATACTATAGTTCAGTTGGTGAATGCCTCGCCCAATCCAGGATTTGTCAGATTCCTCCTCGTTGCGTTTCTCTGAGGCGCAACGCGACTGTGGAGGCTCCGCCTCCATTCTACACGAGGCTGTAGGGGCGATTCGCGAATCGCCCCCACACAATTCAATTCTACAGGTTGGCCAAAAAGGCTTGCCAATCCTGTTTTTCGCTGCTGTCAATTTCGGCAACTTCAAACGTTTGATTGGTGGCGGAGGGAGATTCCAAACAGCGCACGCACAACTCAGCAATATCGTCGCGACTGCATTTTCCGGTCAAATTGTCTCCCCGATCGCTCTTTAATGCTTTACCTCCCTCCTCTTCAGTTAACGCACAAGGACGAATAATGGTATAGGGAACACCACTGTCGCGAACGCTGTCTTCGCCGCGCAATTTCCAAGTGAGAATCCCCCCTAACTGGTCGTTCATTTTGACGGCGGGAGGCTGTTCTTCTAGGTTTAAATCCTCTCGTCCCGGACGAGTTACCCCAGCCGAACTCACCATCACGAACTGCGATCGCGCTTCGCTGCTGTAGGCTTTCATCGTTGCCACTTGTAAAGCAAAGTTTCCCGGCGTAAAATGGGGATTGAGATCGCCATCGTATTCAAATTTACTCAGCATTAACTGAAACGCCGTGATGCTGTTAGGATTGAATTGATATTCGGGAACCGTTTTCGCCCGAAATGTGGGAACCAAATCGCCAAAAGGAACGCGCACGGTTTGCCAAGTATCGGCGATCGTATCGAAAGAATAGCAATAACTCACCCCATCCCATTTGTCATCGCAGCGCAAAATACATTTATAGCGATTGCCATCTCCTTTGAGGCGCAATTCGACTCCTTCGTAATCCGACAAATCGATGGCCGGATCTAAACTCCGCGTGCGAACCGAGGCAAAACCGCCCGAATTGGCAGTGGAAACGTTACCAGAAAACAGGGCAGCACCGGGAATAATGCGGATCGAACTTTCGCTAACTCCTCCCATGACTACATCGTCTACAGCGCCCCAAAGTTCTTTTAAATCGGCCGAGGCGCGATCGAAGTCGAAAATCGTTTTATAATTTCCCGTCTCCGGTAAATACTGCTTGGCGGCGTTGACTAAGTTGGTAATGCCTTCAAATTCGACTTTTTTGGGATCGTCTACCACTTGGGGCATATAGAACTTTACCCCTTGATAGTATTTCTCGCGATCGGGGGTGTCGCCTTCAACGGGTTCGACTCGCGTTCCCGTACAACAGATCGCCGCTTTAATATTGCTAAAAACGGCTTCCGTCAAGGTTTCGGGGCGAGTGATATCCGCTTCGACAATTTCGATATCGTTTCCGAGTAACTCCACGGCCGCAGACCGATTTCGTGCCAGCGATCGCACGCGGTAGCCCCGTTGTTGTAAAATGTTAACAACCCGCTTGCCGACTCCTCCCGTGGCCCCGGCCACGAGAATGCGATCGCCGGTCGGTTCCACCGTCGCAGGTTGGCGACCGAACAACTGCTGCAACCAAGTGAAGCGGCCGAGAAAAGGGACGACCCCGAAATAGCACAGGGTTTCTAAAAAACGGCTCAAGTTCCAGTTGGCGCGATCGTCGTTTTGCTCTCCTAATTGGTTGGTTGGTTGGCGTTCCACGATCTTTCCAGATAAGCGAGTTGCAGCTTTCAGCTTAGCAGATTTTTTGAAAAAGATCCACTAAAATTAGCGTAATTATCCAGGTGGTACAGAGAAACCGGGTTTCTACGCCAGTCTATGCTAGAATAGCTTAAAATTACCCGATCGCGTCTTGCCAGTGGGAGAATTTTCTACCATTCAACTGGAACAATAACGATGAAACGCCGCCGATTTATCAACTGGGTCGGAGTTGGCTTTGTCGCCAGTTCTTTACCTGTGGCGATCGCCGCTTGTCAGTCCGACGAACCCACTTCCGAAACCCCCGAACCCGAACCCACCGAAGAACCCATCGCCGAAACTCCCACACCCGAACCCATCGATTCTACCCCCCGCGAAGATGGATTTGCCGCCATGGGGCGCGTTTCCCAACTCGACGAAGCCGGAGTCGTCACGGGTCAAACGGTGGCTGGCGATCCAGTGGCGATCGTCCGCGATCGGGCCGATCCCACCGCCATTATTGCCGTCAATAGCTCGTGCCCCCATCGCAGCTGTACGGTAAAATGGGACAACGAAGCGAGTCAGTTTGCCTGTCCCTGTCACGGATCGACCTTTGCCCCCGACGGAACGGTGACCAAAAGCCCGGCGATCGATCCCCTGTTCCCCTTCGAGGTTAAAATCGAAGATGATTTGATACTCGTAAAAGCCAGCTAAATCCGTCATAATGGTCAAAGACGAGGATGGATCGTTTCACATCGCCATGTCCGATTCTCCAGACTATCGAGCGCTTCCGGCTGCGGTCGAGCGCGTCATTCCTGTTTTGCGCCGCGCCGCCTTCATCGGGTTTTGGGTGCAAATCGTCCTCGCGGTGATTGCGGGGCTCATTTTTCTGTTTTCCGTCCCCCTCGCCTTTCCCAGTGGCGATCTCGAAGCCGTACAACTCAATCCGGGAACCGGCCCCGGTATTTTCTTCGCCTTGGGGGGTTTGGTGGCCCTGGGCTTGAGTATTTACTGGACGAGTCGTTACAATCGCATGGCGGTAGATTTGGCTTCCCCCGATCCCCAAACTCGTCCTCGGCGGGCCGACACTATTAAAGTGGTCGAAAATGGTTTAATTATCAATTTGGTGGGGACGTTCTTTTCGCTGCTGGCGGCCGAAACCATTACTGGAACCTTGCTCGCCAAAGCGCTACAATCTCAAGGTGTAGTCCTCTCGGCCAACGCTCGCCTCAATCAGTTCATTCAACCTCTCGATATTTTTGTGGTCTTGGGAAACACCCACACTTTAGTGGCGCACTTTGCGGGAACGGTGACGGCGTTGTGGTTGCTGCGCTGGATTCATCGCAGTTAATATTTCATTCATCTCGCTGCGGTTTTAACAATCCAAATGCCAGCAGTGCAAACCCAATAGCGGCCATGGCTTTTAAGTATTTAACCGGCAAAATTTGGGCCATCCCTTCCCCGGCAATAACGCCTAGAAAGCTGGCGAGTACCAATGCGCCAGCCGTGCCTAAAAAAATGCCCCAAGTCGATCGCGATCGTCCGCTCAAGGCCATAGCTGCCAGTTGACTTTTGTCACCCAGTTCGGCTAAAAACACAGCTAAAAAACTAATTCCGACCAGTTGCCAGTCTACCATTGTTTGCTCCCGCGATCGCTTGCATTAGAGTTGAATGGCATCGCCAAACAACAAAATCGACACCACTAAAAAGATGGCTCCCGCCGCAATATCGATCGTCTGCGGCGACACTCGTTGGGCGATCGCCCGTCCGACCCAAACGCCAATGGCACTGGTGGCAATTAAAGCCAATGCCGCACCAATAAAGACACTGGCGGGTGCGTGGGATTCGGCCGTCATCAACAAGGTTGTCAGTTGAGTTTTATCGCCAATTTCAGCGAGGAAAATGGTAATAAACGTGGAAACAAACACTTTTGCTAGCCCAGACGATCGCGCCGTTGGCACGTGAGACACCGGAACCGTACCATCGGTGGTATCAGCCCGATCGCGTCGCGAGGAAAAAGAAACGTTCACGAGAAATACAAGACTTCTAAAACCATCGCCATTATAGCAGCAGCGCTCCTCAGCGATCGCCTGGATTGAGCGGAATCATCGCTTGCGTGGTGTACGTGCCAACGGGACTCCAGAGAATGTAAGGCAGCAACAGTCCCACCGCCGGCCTAGAAACGGGAAACACCAACAGCGCTAGAATAACACTCGTTACCGCCCCCGCCGCCCCGATCGCCGTTCCGACTCGCAGGCTTTTCGTCTTGCACATTCCCGGCGTATAGGCGATCGTCAGCAGTTCCAGCAAAAAATACAGCCCCATCAACCCCCAAACGCGGGGTGTCCCCGGTGCGGCGTTCCAAACCAATACCGCCGATCGCGCCCCACAAATAAAAATTATCGTCCAGATCGCCGGAATGGCCTTCTCGAACGTCAGCCACCGCGGCCGTTGCAAGTGGCGAAACCAGCGCGTATCCTCATCAGTCAATAGCTGATTTCCCACCACAGCAGTGACGATCGTCACTGCACCAATTACCATCCAGGGTTTGACCATCACAATAAGCACGTCTGTTTGTACTAGCCTAGCGCCAAGCCAGTGCAGGGAGTGTCACACCACTGGCCGATTTCTTGCGGACGCTCGATCGCTTTTCAGTTATAATTAACCTGGCATTCGTGCTACAAAAATCGCGAATACGTTATTGTGAGGAGCGAAAGTTAAATGAAAGCACTTAATCTCGGAAAAATCTCGGCCGCCCTGTTTGCCGCCACCGCCCTGGGCGCGGGAACCCTAGCCCTGCCGGCCTCTGCTGGCGAAGCTACGCGATCGACCGATCTGGCTCAGTACGAAGGTTTGGGCAGCTGCCGCGTCATTAACGTCGCCAGCGCCGATGTTTGGGTCTTTGAAGATGGTCTGATCCCCACCGATACGACCCTCTTTCGCGGCGCTCAAGTGCGCTTAGTCGAAGCAAACCAAAACATCGATGGCATCATGGTTCATCGCATTGCCTATCCCGTCGGTGGCATGGGTGGTGCAGAAGAATTTGGCTACATTGAAGCCACCATGGGTGCTTTTGATAGCTCCACTCTAGCTTACTGCGCCGACGCTTCCACCCGTCCGGGTGCGATCTCTGAAACCTGCGACGATGGTATCATTGACATTCCTTCGGGTGGCAACCTGGATCTGGTGAGCTCGGTGGAAACCGACGAGTACATTGTCAATATGTTTGACAACGAGCCCGTTACTATCCTCGATGCCAACGTGGTGGCCTCCGATGGTACGCTCTACCACTACATCATTGACAGTGCTGGCAACCGGGGCTACGTCCGCGCCGTTGTTAATGGAATGCCTGCGGTGCGCTGCGGCTTTTCCGTTACCTGGTAATCCCATCAATTTTTAACAATTGACCCCGAACAGAGTCAGTTTTCTCCATGGAGAAACTGGCTCTTTGTTTCTGTTGGGAACGGACAAAAAAAGTTAAGAAAATATTAAGAAGGCTGCACCCGATCGCGATCGTCGAACGGTCGAGAATATTGCCCGAGAGCGGCCCGCACCGATATAATTTCTGCTAGAGATTTTTAAATTTTACTGAGGAGCGAATGTCGTGAAAGCACTGAAACGCTGGCAAGTTGCCACCACTGTGGCCATGAGTGCGGTGTTGTCGGGGATCGCTGCGGCCCCTGCCCTCGCTGCTGGGGAAGCGATTTCTGGTCATACCCTGGAAATGGCCCAAGAAAATGTTTGCCGTCGCGTTGCCAGTCCTGGCGGTATCGAAGCCTACGTGAGTCCCGACACGGGAAGTGCGCTAGCGACGACCTTTGCAGAAGGGGAAGAAGTGACAGTCGTCCAACGGAATATCGGTGGCGATCCCTACGGCCCCTCTCGTCAATATACCACCTACCACCGCATTTCTCTTCCCGGTATCAATAATGCGGGAGTGGCTTACATCCCGGCTAGCGGCCCGACCGGTATTTCCACCGTTGCTGAGTGCTTTGGTGGTTCGGGATCCATGGGTTCGACCTCGGGTAACTGCCGCCAAATCGACTCGGCGAGCCAGTTGTACCTGTACACCTCTCCCGAACTGAGCTCTACCACCAACGTGCGGATGTACCAAGGCGAACAAATCCAAGTCTTGGATTACAACGTCGCTGGCGGTGGAGAAGTTTGGCACGAAGTCATCGATAGCGTCGGCAACCGGGGTTATATTCTGGCCACCGATCCGGCAGATGGCCTGTCTACCGTCCGTAACTGCACTTTCCAAGTCACTTGGTAATCGGATCGAACAGGCCTGTTAAAGTTAAAAAGGGCCAGTTTTTCGATGGGATAACTGGCTCTTAATATTTGCTTGGAAGTGGCGCTCGAAACGTTAAGAAAAGATTGTCCCCAACGAGGTATCGCGATCTCGCTTCCCCGGTCGGCCGGCCGCGATCGAGTTCCTGTTACAACTGTTGCCTAAAAAGAACGCCAGAGTATATAATCTCTGCTAGCAATCTTAGATCTTACTGAGGAGCGAACGCTGTGAAAGCACTGAAGCGTTGGAAATTGTCTGCTGCTGTGGCGCTGAGCGCTGTTTTTTCGGGTATTTCTGCTCTCCCGGCCGCGGCTGCCATGGAGGCGATTCGCGAGACCGAGTTGGCTCAATTTAGCACCCTAGACAGCTGCCGCGTCATCAACGTGGCTTCGGTCGAGCCTTTCGTTGGCGTGACTGTCGGGTCTTCCCGTTTCGGCGGCGAACTGACTCGCGGCACCCAAGTCAACTTGCTCGAAGCCAATATTCCCGGTGCTGACGGCGAACTGTGGCACGAAATTGAAATTGCCGTCGGTGGTCGCGGTAATCGCGAGATCGTCTACATTCCGGCTACCAGTGGAGCCTTCGACACCTCGACTCTCGCTTACTGTGGGGGTTCTACCTCGACGAGCTCGGGTAGCTGCCGCCAAATCGACTCGGCGAGCCAGTTGTACCTATACACCTCTCCCGAACTCAGTTCCACGACCGAGGTGCGGATGTACCAAGGCGAGCAGATCCAAGTCTTGGCGTTCAACGTCGCTGGCGGTGGAGAAGTTTGGCACGAAGTCATCGATAGTGTCGGCAACCGAGGCTATATCTTGGCTTCCGATCCCGCCGATGGTATGTCTACCGTTCGTAACTGCTCTTTCCAAGTGACTTGGTAACATTGTTGCCAAGTGGATAAAATAAGAGGTGGGGCGACCTACCTCTTTTTTAGAGCTCGATTTGCAAGTCGCGATCGCGATCGCCTGACAGTCGTTGGTGCTGTCTTTGTGCGTCCGAGAAAGAGTGAGGAAAGGTGAATTGTTCGCGCAAAATATCGTCGATCGCTTGTCGCAGTTGTCGAGCGCAAATCTGCGGATCGACACGCCCAATTCCGGTTCCCAACCCCGGAAACGCGATCGTCTCGATGGCATCAGCAAGGCGCTCACCCTTTTTCAACGCATCAACGAACAACGAACAACGAACAAGGGGACATCCGCCCATTGATAGTGTTGGGTATCGTTCCTTTACCCAACCTATAAGATTTTCTTTCAGGTTTTAATCCACATTAGGCATAATTTTGAATTTTGAATTTTTAATTGGAGCGTAGCGACTGGCAGCGTTTTCGCAACGGGCACTCATCGCACCGAGGTTTTTGCGCCGTACAAACTCCTGCCCCAAAGTCTAGCAGCGTCAGGTTCCAGCGACTCGTTTCTTTTTGAGGGGCAATCTGTTGAGCCAGTCCCCATAAAATTTTACATCGAGATTTGACCCGTTCGCCACGCACGCCAAAAAAGCGCTCGATAATGCGGGCGACATTGGTATCGAGAACGGCTTTGGTTTGTCCAAAAGCATTAGTACAGATCGATCGCGCTGTATAAATTCCCACGCCGGGAAGTTGCAACAGTTCGGTTTCAGAACTGGGAATTTGTCCGCCAAATTGGGTTTGTAATTGTTGAGCCGAGTCGTACAACCGTTGGGAACGGAAAAATAGCCCCAACGGATCCATAATTTCGGCAATCTCTTCGACGCGAGCCGCGCTGAGATCGGCTAAAGTGGGATAGCGATCGAGGAGAATTTCGTAGATCGGTGCGGCGGTGGCGGCGGCGGTTTTTTGCAATAGAAATTCGGCAATAAAAATTTTGTAGGGATCGGTGGTTTTGCGCCAAGGAAAGTCGCGAAAATGCTGTTTGCTCCAACTGCGGAGTTGGCGGCGAAACCAAAGCACTTGTTGGGTGTCGAGTGGCGGTAGGGTTTTGGCACTCATGCGATCGCGCTGCGGTTATAGTGTTAGAATACTGGCCGAACGGTTTCCTTTATTGTAGCGCTTGCCATCGCTCGATCGCGCCAAGGTAGGGAAATCCGAAACAGCGCGATCGGTCAACCCGGACGCGATCGCGGCCGCAATGCCTCACAATTGTTCAATATCAGCAAACGTATCACGATCGCCATAGAATCCAGCCATGACTGTCCTCGAACAAGGCAACATTACCATCCATACCGAGAATATCTTTCCCATCATCAAAAAGTCGCTGTACTCAGCCCACGAGATCTTTTTGCGGGAACTGATTTCTAACGCGGTAGACGCGATCGAAAAGCTCAAAATGGTCTCCTACGCCGGAGAAGTTTCCGGCGAAGTTGACGAACCCGAAATTGTCCTCAGCATCGATAAAGAAAAGGGAACCCTTTCGGTGAGCGACAACGGCATCGGCATGACAGCCGAAGAAGTGAAAAAATACATCAACCAAGTCGCTTTTTCCAGCGCTGAAGAATTCGTGCAGAAATATCAAGGCGGTGCAGATCAGTCCATTATCGGTCATTTTGGCCTCGGTTTCTACTCGTCTTTTATCGTCGCCAGCCAAGTTGAGATCGATACCCTGTCTTACAAAGAAGGAGCCGAAGCCGTCCATTGGAAGTGCGACGGTTCTCCCAAGTTCGAGCTCGCTGACTCGCAGCGCGAAGGACGGGGAACGACAATTACCCTCACATTACAAGAAGAGGAAAAAGAATATCTCGAACCCGCTCGCATCAAGCAGTTAGTGAATACTTACTGCGACTTTATGCCCGTTCCCATCAAAATGGACGGCGAAGTTGTCAACCGCCAAAAAGCCCTGTGGCGCGAGTCTCCACAAGATTTAACTGACGAGGATTACCTGGAATTCTATCGCTATATGTACCCGTTTCAAGACGATCCCTTGTTGTGGGTACATCTCAAAACCGACTATCCGTTTCTCATCAACGGTATCCTCTACTTCCCCAAACTCAAACCCGATGTCGATGTCACCCGCAGTTACTTAAAACTGTTTTGTAACCGCGTATTTGTCAGCGACAACTGCGAGGAAATCCTACCTAAGTTTTTGCTTCCCATGCGCGGGGTCATCGACAGTCCCGATATTCCCCTCAACGTTTCCCGTAGCGCCTTGCAAATGAACCGCACGGTGCGTAAAATTGCCGACTTCATTGCCAAAAAAGTCGCCGATCGCCTCAACGAACAGTACAAAGAAAACCGCCAAGACTATATCAACTCTTGGAAGGATCTCGGTACGTTCGTCAAGTTCGGCTGTCTTAACGATGACAAGTTCAAAAAATACGTCGAAGATATTGTGATTTATCGCACCACGGACGAACCTGCCGTCCAAACCGATGGCGATCGCGAAGATGCTTGGCAAGATAAATCCCCCGTCGCCGATCCCCAAGGCAACGCTTACACCACCTTAAACGAGTACCTAGAACGCAACAAAGAACGCCACGAAAATCGCGTTTTTTACTGCACCGAACCCGCCGCCCAAGCCACTTACGTGGAACTGCACAAAAGCCAGGGTTTGGAAGTGCTCTATCTCGACTCGTTCATCGATACCCACTTTATCAGTTTCTTAGAACGCGATCGCTCTGAGGTCAAATTCTCCCGCGTCGATGCCGAACTCGACGACAGTTTGCTTAAAGACGAAAAAGAAGCCGAAGTCGTCGATCCGCAAACCAACAAAACTCGCAGCGAACAGATTAAAGAACTGTTCGAGAAAGCCCTTAACAAACCGCAAGTCAATATCCGCACCGAATCGTTGAAATCTGACGATCCCCAAAGTACGCCGCCAGCGATGGTACTGTTACCCGAAGCCATGCGTCGCTTGCGAGATATGACAGCATTGATCCAACAAGAAACAGCACAATTTCCCGACGAACATATTCTCGTCGTCAACACGGCTCATCCTTTGATTCAAAACTTAGCCGATCTCGCTCGCGGTAGCATCGTCACCACCGAAGGGTCTTCGCCTTCTCAAGACATGGCAAACCTCATTTGCAACCATGTCTACGATTTGGCGTTGATGGCTCATAAGAGTTTCGATGCTCGTACCATGAAACAGTTCGTCGATCGCTCGAATCAACTGTTAACTCGGCTGACAAAGTAAGATGTTAACTATCCTCTCATTCCCTGGCTCTGCCAGGGAATGTAATTGAGAGGGCGAAGCATTCGCCTTCTATTTGATGAACTTTTTCTCCCTTTTCCGGTGCAATGGGATTGGGCGAAGCATTCGCCTTCTATTTGATGAACTTTTTCTCCCTTTTCCGGTGCGAATGCTTAGCCCCTACAGCCCCTACAGTCTCGTGTATTCTGGAGGTGGAGCCTCCACTATTACATTGCGTCCACCGAGGGGGAAACGAAGAGATTCTCCCCATCTTAAAACTGGTCACTGGACACTGGTCACTGGTCACTGATTATCCCCCTCCCCCGCATGATAGGAACTGCGAACCAACGGCCCCGATCGCACCTGAGAAAAGCCCAAACTGCGGGCAATATCGCCCAGTTTGTCAAATTCTTCGGGAGTCCAATAACGACGCACGGGTAGATGATTTAACGAAGGGCGCATATACTGACCTAGAGTGAGACGATCGCACCCCACCTCTCGCAAATCGTTCATCGCCGCAATAATTTCGTCCTCCGTTTCCCCATGTCCCAACATCAACCCCGACTTCGTGGGAATCGCCGGATCCAACTCCTTAACAAACCGCAACACATTTAACGAGCGATCGTACTTTCCGCCTCGCCGTACCGGATCTTGCAAGCGGCGCACCGTTTCGATGTTATGGTTGTAGCAGGCCGGTCGGGCCGCCACCACTGCGGCCACGCGCTGCTGTTGGCGCTCTTTTCCAGCCCAAAAGTCGGGAGTCAAGACCTCGATCGCCGTCTCGGGGGTCAGTTGGCGGATCGCCGCCATGGTCTCCACAAAGCGATCGGCCCCGCCGTCGGGCAAGTCGTCGCGGGCCACAGAGGTCAAAACTGCGTAACGCAACCCCAAAATTTGTACCGCCTCGGCCACCTTTTGCGGTTCTTGGGGATCGATCGCGACGGGAGGATGCCCTTTATCCACCTGACAAAACGCGCACGATCGCGTACAAGTCGGCCCCAACAGCAAAAACGTCGCCGTCTTATTGGCGTAACACTCGCCCCGGTTGGGACAGCGCCCTTCCTCGCAAATCGTGTGGATCCCGCGCTGTTTGACAGTACGCTGCACCGTCGAGATCTCGCTGGCCTTGCCCACCGGACGGCGCAACCAGGGAGGCATGGCGCGAATTTCGGCTTGTCGCTGTTGTGTGGTAGAAGTAGATGAGGCCATCAGGTACGCAAAAGATAACTGCAAGCGAGCTCGAAATCCTCGACCCGTGCGGTACAATAAAGCTAAAATCCTTCGGTCGGGAGGAGGCGCGATCGCGATCGACGATTTCCAGTTTAGCACTGAAACAGAAAGCGGCCCTCCAGATTCTTCCATGAAGAATTATAGGTAAGGTTTTGCACGGCAAACACTACCACATCAGACTGACAAAAATCTCGTCTACCCTAGCAAGGAGTTCGTCGTGGCCAGTCACAAAATTTTAGTCATTGATGACAGCAAGGTTATCCAAAAAACCGTAAAAAGTATGCTGCCGCCCGGTAACTTCGAGGTCGTCGAAGCCAAAGACGGCGAAGAAGGTTTAAACAAAATCCGCAGCGAAAACCCCAGTTTGATCATGCTTGACTTCCTGTTGCCGAAAAAAAGCGGCTGGGAAGTATTTCAGGAAATCAACAACGATGGCAACCTGCGAAAAATCCCCTTGGTGGTGATGTCGGGGCGAAAAGAAGAAGTCACCGAAAAAATCCCCGAGCCCTTTGAGTTCTTTGATTTTATCGAAAAACCCTTCGAGAAAAAACAACTGATCGGCGCAATTAAATCCGCTATGGCTAAGGCGAAAAAACGCCCGGCCGGTGCGGCGGCCCCCACTGCGGCTGCGGCCGGTGGTGGTGGTGGCGATGCGGCCTTGAGTGCCAAAGTGGCCAAACTCGAGTCGGAAGTAGCCGCCCTCAAGCAACAAGTCAACAAGATGATGGCGTTTATCAAGCAGAAGTTGAAGTAAATTCCTTCTCGATAAACATTTGGATCCCCCTCGATCGGGTTCGTCCCGTCCGAGGGGGATTGTCCGACCTAGAAGGATTCTAGATCGAAAGGTCAGGAATTAGGTGCGAGGGAGAATGATGTTTTCTCCGAAAAGCCCACCTAATACCTAATACCTAACGCCTAGAAACCGAATTTAAAACTAGGCAACCGAAGTCGCCGCCAACGCCTCTTTTAAGGCTTCCACCTTGTCGAGTTTTTCCCAAGGCAAATCCAAATCGGGACGGCCGAAATGCCCGTAAGCTGCCGTATCTTGGAAGAAGCGACCGTCGCGTTGTTTGGGCAGGTTTTGCAGGTCGAAAGCGTGGATAATGCCCGCCGGACGCAACTCGAAAATAGTCTGAATTGCTGCCATCAATTTCTCTTCGTCCACTTTCCCCGTACCGAAGGTTTCCACTAAAACCGAGGTCGGACGGGCAACACCGATGGCGTAGCTGAGTTGGACTTCGCATTTTTCAGCGAGTCCGGCGGCGACAATATTTTTGGCAATATAGCGACAGGCGTAAGCGGCCGATCGATCGACTTTGGTGGGATCTTTGCCCGAAAACGCACCGCCACCGTGACGAGAGTAACCGCCGTAAGTATCGACAATAATTTTGCGCCCCGTCAACCCAGAATCGCCTTGGGGGCCGCCGATGACAAATTTGCCCGTCGGGTTGACTAAAAACCGGGTGCGATCGTCCGGTTTGATATCAATATCGCCAAATGCAGGTTGCACCACAGCCGACCACAAATCGGCTTTAATTTTATCGCGCAGCGGCCCCATTTCCGAAAGTCCTTCCACTTCCGGGGCGTGTTGCGTAGAGATTAAAATCGTATCGATGCCGACGGGTTTGTCATCTTCGTAAATAACGCTGACTTGGCTTTTCCCGTCGGGACGCAGGTAAGAGAGTTGGCCGGTTTTGCGAACGGCGGCCAAGCGGCGGGTGAGGCGGTGGGCTAAACTGATGGGGAGGGGCATCAGTTCTGGGGTTTCGTTGCACGCAAAGCCAAACATCAACCCTTGATCGCCGGCCCCAATGGAGTCGAACCGTTCGTCGCTAGCTTCTTCGCGGGACTCGCTGGCTGCGTCTACGCCTTGGGCGATGTCGGCCGATTGTTCGTCGAGGGCGACTAAGACCGAACAGCTATCGGCCGAGAAGCCGTTGGTGGCATCGGTGTAGCCGATCTCGGCAATTTTTTCGCGGGTCAGTTTGATGTAGTTGACTTGGGCGTTAGAGGTGATTTCCCCAGTAATCAACACTAACCCGGTATTCACGACCACTTCGGCGGCGACGCGGCTTTTGGGATCTTCGGACAGAAGGGCATCGAGAATGCTATCGGAGATGCGATCGCAGATTTTATCGGGATGTCCTTCGGTGACGGATTCGGATGTGAAAATGTAGCGGCGAGACAATGTTGACTCCTTCCCTATTTCAGTGGCAGTACGAACCGAGGGAGCGCCTCCCATCGGAGAGTTCTATCATTATACGCACGAGAAAGGGCGATCGGGGCAGCGCAGATAAAATAACGCTGTACAATAATACCATGACGCGATCGCGCTCTGGAGGCCAAGTTATGTACGCTGTCATTTCTCCCACCCAAACCCAACTGCGGCCGGGAACCGTTCTCCGAATGCCGGCCACCTGGCAAGAATATCAAACGTTATGCGACAGCCGAGGCGATGGTTCCATTCCCCGGATTAAATATCGTCATGGAGAAATTTTGTTGATGAGTCCTCTTCTCCGACACGGCCGCGATGCTAGTATTCTTGCCGATCTTATTAACGTTCTGCTGGACAGTCAAGATCGCAACTACGAAGCCTTCACCCCCATCACCATGACCTTACCCGAAGAACGGGGAATCGAACCGGACTATTGTTTTTATCGGATCTTCGACGTTGAAGACCCCATTCTCTAAGGAGGGGGATGAAAACGTCGCCCACCATGGACATTCTACACCCGAC
>CAKZKB010000157.1 GCA_937121005.1 uncultured cyanobacterium
CCATTTTACACGAGGCTGTAGGGGCTAAGCATTCGCACCGAAAAAGGGAGAAAAAAATTCATCGACTAGAAGGCGAATGCTTCGCCCTCTCGATCGCGTTCCCAGGTAGAACCAGAGAAACGAGGGATTTTGCATTTTTAATTCCGCGAAGCGGTGGTGGGTAGTTCGACAATAAATTCCGTTCCCCGTCCGGGTTCGGAGGCGCAGGTAAGTTTTCCTCCATGTTTTTCGACAACAATTTGATAGCTGATGGCCAGGCCGAGTCCCGTGCCTTTCCCGGCCTCTTTCGTGGTAAATAAGTAATCAAAAATGCGATCGCGAATATCATCAGGAATGCCGGGGCCGTTGTCTTTGAACCGGACGATAACGCTATCGTTATCGGCGATCGCGGTACGGATTTCGACGCGCGGCGGCCAGCGCTTCATATCTTCAGGCGTGCGATCGCGGCACTGTTCCTCGATCGCGTCGATGCTGTTGGCGAGAATATTCATAAACACTTGGTTAAGCGGCCCCGGATAGCATTCCACTGGCGGAATATCGCCGTAGTCTTTGACAATTTCAATGGCAGGTCGCGGGTTGTTAGCTTTCAGGCGATGGGTTAAAATCATCACGGCACTATCGATGCCTTCGTGGATATCCACAGACACTTTAGCCGCATTGTCGGCCCGAGAAAACGTCCGCAGGGAAACGCTAATCTGGCGAATGCGATCGATCCCCAAACTCATCGACTCGATCAGTTTGGGTAAGTCTTCGCTGAGGTATTCGAGCTCGATTTCCTCGGCATTTTCCTCAATCTTCTCTCCGGGTTCGGGAAAGGCTTCTTGGTACAAGGTTAAATGTTCGAGCAAATTTCCGGTATATTCTTTGGCGTAGTCGAGATTGCCGGAAATGAAACCCAAAGGATTGTTAATTTCGTGAGCAATTCCTGCTACTAACTGCCCCAGGGTAGACATTTTTTCGCTTTGAACCAATTGGACTTGCGCCTGTTGCAGTTCTTTTAAGGCTCGAGATAGTTCGGCGGTGCGCTGTTTTACCTCTCGTTCCAACGATTGCGTAAACTGTCCCAAACGCAATTGGTTGTGGACGCGAATTAGCACTTCTTCGCATTGAAACGGTTTGGTAATGTAGTCGGAACCACCAACCGAAAAGGCTTTGACTTTATCGAGGGCATCATCGAGGGCGCTCAAAAAAATCACCGGAACGTCTCGCGTTGTTTCGTTAGCTTTTAAGGCTTCGCAAACTTCAAAGCCGTCCATTTCGGGCATTCTAATATCGAGTAAAATCAAGTCCGGGGCTTCGGCACAAGCAGAGGCTAAGGCCATTTTACCGTTAATGGCCTTGCGAACGTCGTAACCGCGATCGCCGAGCATGGTCGATAGCAAGCGCAGGTTGTCCGGTTTGTCGTCTACGATGAGAATGTCGGCGCGATAGGGAGTCGGTTCCATTGTTCGGTGGAGTCGAGAATCGGGGAGCGAGGATATCCTAAAAGAGCTCGCACTCATTGTAGCTCATCGAGGGATAATACCGCGATCGCGTTTGTAAAAATCAACATTTCTTACCATCGACGGGAATTTCGATGGTAAATTCCGTCCCTTTCCCCATGGCCGAACGACAGCGCAATTGTCCGCCATGTTTTTCGACGACAATTTGATAGCCGATCGTCAATCCCAACCCCGTCCCTTTACCAACGGGTTTGGTGGTAAAGAAAGGATTGAACATTTTATCCTGAATTTTATCAGGAATGCCGGGGCCGTTGTCAATCACCCGAATGATGGCCATGTTATTATGAGCCAGTTCGGTTTGAATCCAGATCGTCGGGAACTGGTCGGGGGTTTCGGGGAGTTGGATGCTGGTTTCGTCTTCCGAGTCGCTGTGCTGTTTCTTCTCTAAATCTCTTGAAAAGCTCTCGTGAAAGGCATCGATCGAGTTTGTAATCAACGACATGAACACCTGATTGATTTCGCTGGCGCAGCAGGTTACTTTTGGTAGTTTACCATACTGGCGCACGACGCGCACTTTAGGGAGGTTTCTACTCTCGATCGAGGTCGAATTTCTCGACCCCGGTTGCAAGCGATGGCGCAGCATAACCAGTGTATTGTTAAGGCCTTCGTGCAAGTCTACAGGTTTGATGGGGGCTTCGTCAAGGCGGGCGAAATTCTTCAGACTGGCAACAATTTTGCGGATGCGATCGGCTCCCCCGTGCATGGACTCGAGAATTTTTACCAAGTCTTCAATGGCAAAATCGATATCCATATCTTCCATGGCTTCGAGGATTTTAGCCGTCGGATGCTGGTACTCGCTGCGATAAATTTCAATCAGCGCTAGCAGGTCGTTAATATAGTCGCGAGCCGGGGTAATATTGCCATAAATAAAATTAATCGGATTGTTGATTTCGTGAGCGATTCCCGCCACTAATTCTCCCAAACCGACCATTTTTTCATTTTGGACGAGTTGGGCTTGGGCGCGTTTGAGTTCTTGTAAGGCAATTTGTAGCTGTTGGGTTTGCTGTTGCAGCAACATTTCCGATCGCTGCCGATCGCGAATTTCTTTGACCAACATTAAATTTTGTTCGGTGAGCAATTTAAGCGCATTTCGCAGGCTCAATTGGTGCTCGACGCGGGCGATAATTTCTTCGCCGTGAAAGGGTTTGCTAATATAATCGGCCCCACCAACTTCAAAGGCCCGCACTTTGTCGTCTACGCTGTCGAGGGCGCTGATAAAAATCACCGGGACGTTGCTGGTGTGGGGATTTTTTTTCAGTTCGATACAAATGTCGTAACCGCTACTTCCGGGTAAATTGATATCGAGTAAAATCAAGTCGGGAACGGCCGCATTCACCGCCCGCAAGGCCATGTCGCCGCGCACGGCTTTACGCACTTCGTAACCGCGATCGCGCAAAATGGTCGATAGCAGCCGCAAGTTATCCGGCGTGTCGTCTACGATGAGAATGTCTTCTTGACGATTACTCATGATGTCGCTGTTCGATAAATTCGATAATGCGATCGAAGCGAAAATCGGTCGTCCACTCCTCTAACAATTGCGCCAAGGGGCGACGATCGTCAGGAATGTCGGCAATTAGTTGAAAAATGCGATCGTCGCTACCTTTGAGGGCTTCCGCCTTCAGTTGTTCGATCCATTCTTCGGGCATTTGTAACAGCAGCGACTCGATGGTATCGCTGTCTGGGGCCGGATCGGCAGCCGCCGCCGCTTCCTCCCCGGCGGGTTCTTCATAAACGTAGCGCACCCCCAAATGTTGCCCTATCTTTTCTAAGAGTACGTCTTCTCGAAACGGTTTGCGAACGAAATCGTCGCACCCTGCCGAGAGGACGATGGATCGATTTTCCTCAAAGGCGCTAGCTGTGAGGGCTACCACCACTGTCGCCTGTCCTTTTAAGTGGGATTTAATCTGGCGGGTGGCGGCGTAACCGTCCATAACGGGCATTCGCATATCCATCAAGATCAGGTGGGGTTCCCATTGTTCCCACAACTCTACCGCTTCCTGTCCGTTGGCGGCTTCGCGAACCGCAAACCCGATGGCTTCGAGTAGGTTCGACAGCAGCAGGCGACTTTCGCGCACGTCGTCTACCGCTAAGATGCGATATTGGGGTTGGTCTGGGGCCAGGTGGCGGATGGGGCGATCGGGGGCTTCGCTGACGATCGCGATTTTATCGCTGCAACGGGCGCGAATGTGGAACTGGAAGGTCGTTCCTTCTCCTAGTTGCGATCGTATCTCCATTTCTCCCCCCATCAAACGCACGAATTGGCGGCTGATGGGTAGTCCCAACCCGGTTCCTTCGTGCGACTGGCGGCCGCTGGCGGTTTGGGTAAAGGCTTCAAACAGGGTATCGAGTTCGTCGTCCGCAATTCCGGGGCCGGCATCAGTTACTTCAAAGTAGAGATTTGTAGATGTATCCTCTGGG